>DMVM01000152.1:4370-7990 GCA_003476705.1 Coprothermobacter sp. | reverse complement strand
GTGGCTATTCTAGGAAAACTTTACGAGAACTACTTAATCCTGAATAGAGAATTCCCCGTCCCCCCTAACACTTACTCCATAAACTTCGTCGTACGCTTCCTGCAGTAGTTCAGGGGTAACTTCACTTAGTATGGTATACCTTCCGCTGCGCGTTTGAGGCGCAAGTCGCACAGCTTTCATAAAGGTTTCCCTATCTACATTGAGCTCCTGCCAACTGCAAGGGAACCCAATTTGACTTAGCAGTTTCTTGTAACGCACGTAATTCATGCCGTGAAGACGCAAAGTGAAAAACGCTGCCACCCCTACCTGAAGACCATGCAAACCGTGTACGGGGAAACGATCCAGGGCATGAGATATGAGATGTTCAGCACCGCTACTGGGACGGCTGTTGCCCGCTAAGATCATGGCCACGCCAGACACAACCAATCCTTCCACCAAAGTCGCATAGAGATCAGAGCCATTTTCTATGGCTCTGAAAAGATTCTCCACGGCGTTACGGCTCAGGTATGCAGCCACGGGGTCTACTCTTTCAAACCCACGCTCAGCTGCTAGCTGCCAGTCAGCCAATGCAGATATGTTGGAAAATAAGTCTCCCACACCTGCTAAAAACTGCTTCCGTGGTTGATTCCGCAGTATGTCCAGGTCAGCCACTACACCTATTGGTGCCATGGCTCCCATGGATTTTACGTATTCACCAAAGTTTATAACAGCAACAGGCGAAGCCACAGCGTCGTTGCTGGTAGCTGTAGGAACTGACAGAAATGGCAAATTGAGCTCCGTAGCTGCCATCTTTGCCACATCGATAACTTTTCCGCCACCAAAACCAATCAGTAAATCAGACCCCACTGAACGTGCTTGTGCTTTAACTTTCTCCACATCAGAAATGTGGTTACTGTTTATGGAAACACGGTGATAGGAGGAAAAGTAGTTCTCCCCCAACTCAGAGGTGACTCCACTTCCTGTCACTACCAAGGGGCGGTGAAACACCATGTTGTACTGAGAAAGAACATCTTTAATGTCTCCCATGATGTTTTCACCAATCATCCAAAAAATGGGCAGGCTGACAGCCTTACTAAACATCCCCCTCCACCTTTTCCTTCTGTAACTGAGCTGCTATTTGCTTCGCTCTTTCCAGATCCTCATGGGTGTCGATCTCAGTCCATAGCATGCCCGTGCAGAATACGGGAGTCATTGGCATAGTCTCGCATAGAATATTAAAAGCGTCTTCGTACCATCTATCCAATTCTCCACGGTTCCACATACCTTCAATGATGGATAGCATTTTACCCCTAAGCCGCCTAGGGATATAAGAAAGACCAATGTATTCACCAACAGACTCAGAAGGATCTATGCGTTTGGAAAAAAGTACTATCTTACCATTTCCCAGTTTAACCTTCATCTCTTCTTCGGCAGCGTCTACTCCCCCATCCACTACTGCGTAAGGTTCATTGTCAGGGTGAAGCAAAGCATAGACAGCCTCCTCAGCTATGACATCGGAGTTTATAATGGCAATATCGTCATTCAGTTGCTCCAGTGCGTAGTAAACTGTGAGCACGTTATTTGCCGCGCTCCAATAAGGGTTATAAAGCACCTGAGCCTTACCTGTGAGAAATTCCTTTAATTTGTCATAGCCAAACCCACCAATGACTACCACGTCATCACGCGGCACACCCACATTACTAAGTGCTTCCAATTGCCACTGCACCAACGGTTTGCCCAAAACTTCAACCATGGCTTTTGGTCTATCGCTGGTCAGCGGTTTTAGACGTTTTCCTTCTCCAGCAGCCAATATGACGAATTTCAAGTTTTCACCTCTCTAATGCTTATGTTAACATACATGCTGTAGAACGCAGGAGGTGTTTATTCTTGGACAGTTTACTGTGGTCGCAAATTGGATTGGTGGCTTTAGGATTGCTGCTGATCTACCTTTCTTACCGTTTTGATTTGGAACCGCTTTTACTCATACCCATTGGCTTTTTCATGTTCGTGGTGAACATACCGAATAGTCCTTTGGCAGAGCAAGGCGGCCTCATGGACCAAATGTTCAATGCACTAATAAAAACGGAGCTCCTTCCCCTGATTATTTTCATAGGCGTGGGTGCTATGATGGACTTTGGCCCTCTTATAGCCAATCCAAGTTACATGATTTTAGGGCTGTTTTCGCAACTAGGCATATTCATCGCGTTTTTCGTTGCCATTCTTTTTGGATTCGACATACCCAGTGCGGCGTCCATAGCCAGCATTGGAACTGCAGACGGTCCCACCTCTATTTATGTGGCTTCGAAACTAAAACCTGATCTTGTGGGCACCATTTCTATGGCTGCTTACAGCTACGTATCCATTGTCCCTTTGCTCATCCCACCCTTATTAAAAGGCCTGGTTACAAGAAACGAGATAAAGGCACAGACTACTGCCAGAGCTGGCATTAGCAAAAATGCCAGGCTCTTGTTCCCTTTTATCGTCACACTGACTGCAGGTTTTATCGCTCCTATGTCCTTACCACTATTGGGATTTTTGGTGTTTGGTTATTTCCTAAAGGAGAATGAAAAAACCCCTTCGCTAAAGGAAGCAGCTGAGGAAATTCTTGCCCCCGTGGCAACAATCTTCGTGGGCATGCTCATAGGAAGCTCCATAAGAGCAGAATCCTTTTTCCAGGCCCAGACCCTGGCTATTATGGGTATTGGATTGTTTGCCTTCGTCATGAATATTGCAGCTGGCATTTTGGTCGCCAAGCTGATGCATATTGCGGATCGCAGTTTTAATCCCGCCTTAGGTGCAGCAGGAAATAGTGCATTCCCCATGGCAGCACGTGTAGTACACCGTTACGTGCAAAAGATGGAACCGTCAACATTTTTACTGCTCCCCGCAGTCAGTGCAAACGTGGCTGGACAACTAGGCTCAGTATTTGCAGGTACGTTCTTGCTACAAACGGTACTATCTGGGCTTGACAATCCTTTACAGATAGCAGGCGTGGCTTTTGGCAGAAGCTTGCTTGCCATGCTCGTATTGGTGATCATATTTGGCGGGGTGAGAAAGTGGAAATAACACCTTCATTCTTACATAAGCTTTACCGTGGAAAATGGGAACTCCGAGTTAGAATCCCATTAGCTCGCAATTTGCACGTGTTTTACACTCCAGGGGTGGCAGAGCCTTGCCAGAACATAGCTGCTGATAACACCTTGGTCTGGGATATGACAAATAGGTGGAACACCATTGGTGTAATAAGCAACGGAACGCGCATCCTGGGGCTGGGTAACATTGGTCCCGAAGCGGGTTTGCCCGTCATGGAAGGAAAAGCAGTTTTGTACAAATACTACGCTGGCATAGACGCGATTCCGCTTTGCATAAGGGCGGAAACTGAGGAAGCCATACTTGCTTTCCTCAGTGCCATTGAACCTTCATTAGGTGGCATAAACTTGGAAGACATAAAACAGCCTGATGCTTTCAATGTACTCACTGAAGCACGCAAGTTTTTGCGCATACCCATCATACACGATGACATGGAGGGTACAGGAATAATCATGCTAGCTGCTGTACTCGCTTCATCCTCCATGGCAGGACTAAAGTTGGAGAGCGAAAAAATAGTGCTTTTGGGAGCTGGCTCGGCAAACATGGGCTTC
>DMVM01000152.1:0-4333 GCA_003476705.1 Coprothermobacter sp. | reverse complement strand
CTAAAACTAACAAACTTGGCAGCAGTAATTTAGAAGAAGCATTAAAAGGAGCATCATTCTTAATTGCAGCTTCCCGTCCTGGTCCTGGTGTTTTCCCGCTGGAGTATTTGAGGAATATGAAGAAGCCAAACACTGTGCTTTCACTGGCCAATCCCGTACCGGAAGTATCCCGGGAAGAAGCATGTGCCATGGGAGTAACCATATACGGCTCAGGACGCTCCGATGATCCCAACCAAGTGAATAATTCACTCATCTTTCCTGGGCTTATGCTGGGGCTATTGGTTACTCAGCAGCAGTACAACACAGCAGTTGGTATAGAGGTGGCAAAAGCCCTTTCTGAGCTTGCCATAAAGAAGCGGCGTCTTGTTCCGCAGATGGATTCCGAGGTACATCAGCTTGTGGCAAGAACCGTGGTAGAACATTTTGCAAAGACGTGCGCCAGTAAAGAAAATGCCTCTATGTGGACTGAAGAACTTAACTGGAGAATAAACCGAAAGTAAAACCATCAAGGCGCAAGTTGGATGAAGAGAGGAGGATTTCTATGGAAATTTTGGCAGTTGATGTGGGTGGGACAAAAGTGGACATGGGTATTGTCAAAGACGGGGAAGTCATTGCCAGGGATCGTTTTCTTTACAGCCCCAGCGAAAACATTGTCAATTTGATTTCGTCCTATACCGAAGATAAGGATATTGACGGAGTGGGCATTGGTGTAGCAGGACAAGTGGATTACGAAACTGGGACCGTCTTATTCGGCGGAAATATTGGCTGGGAGAACTTTCCATTGGGAAGGCTCTTGCANNGCCAACATTTTTGCTTTGGGGGTCTGGAAGTACGAACTAAGTAGCAAACCTGAATCGGTTCTTGGTGTTACGTTGGGTACTGGCATTGGTGGAGGTTTTGTTTACGAAGGCGATTTACTCCGCTCAAAAAGAGTCGCCACTTTAGAAATTGGACACATGGTCATAGAAGCAGAAGGTCCAGCGTGTACATGTGGTTCCCATGGCTGCCTGGAGTCATTGGCAGGCGGTTGGGCTTTAGAAAAATGGTACAGCGAACGCACAGGAGAAAAGCTTACAGGTGCGCAAATCCACGAAAGAGCACGCGATGGAGACAAAGAGGCCATCTTTCTTTATCAAAGACTGGGTTATTACCTGGGCATCGCTTGTGC
The DNA here is from genome assembly GCA_003476705.1 of Coprothermobacter sp. Lineage (GTDB taxonomy): Bacteria > Coprothermobacterota > Coprothermobacteria > Coprothermobacterales > Coprothermobacteraceae > Coprothermobacter. The sequence continues at coordinate 3,165 of DMVM01000152.1, read as the reverse complement.
ATCATTGGCAAACATTTTGAACCCCGACACTATCGTTCTAGGGGGGAGCATCAGCGCAACCTTCCCCTTATGGCAAGACATATATGAGGCAGAAATCCGCAGACGCGCAGTGCCACCCGTAAAAGACACGCCAACTACGGTCAGTACGCTGAAAGAGGCGGCATTACTGGGTGCATCTGCGTTAGTGGAACAAGCTCTTACTCGATGACTTCGCCATGTATGATTGGGACGGCATGTTTTATAGCAGCATCCAAGAACTCGATAATCTCTTGAGCACCTTTTGTGGAACCAGGCAGGTTTATTATTAAGGTGGTACCTGCCACACCTGCTTTGGCTCTGGATAACACAGCATGTGGTGTTTTCTGAATTGACAACATCAAAGCTGCAAATGACATACCTGGTATTTCTCTCTCAACGACTTTCATGGTGGCTTCAGGGGTAACGTCCCGTGGCCCAACACCTGTGCCACCAGAAGTTATTATGAGATCCATGCCCAGTCGTACCCATTCCTTCAACTGGCCAATGATGACGTCCAGTTCATCTGGAACAACCTTCACATCATGCACATGATATCCTAAACGTTCCAGTGTTTCTTTTAGTACGGGACCTGTTTTATCTTCCCTTTCACCGCGAAAGCACCTGTCTGAACAGATAAGAATGGAGCACGTAACCACGGGAGTCGTTTTACTCACCTCAAAAAACCTCCTTTAAATTTCTTACCTGCAGTAAGCCACCGGAGTCGCACATTGCTATTACTCCAAGGGGCATTAAAGGCGGATCGGATTTGTCCTTTTTCCACAATCAAAGTAGGAGAAAAACCACAGTAGTAGCCGCCTTGGAAATCACTGAGGTTGCCATGACTCAAATCCACCTCAGGAAGATCCTCATCATTTATTGATACAACACCCACATCTTCAATGACAGCATCAGGGTCTACGGCCTTTACCATGTCGTAAGTAGTTAAACAACAAACGAATGCGGAGAACCAAGCCCTACGAATAATCTCTTTTTCATCATCCCCATCGGCAACTAGCCTCACAGTAAAACTAAGTTCAGAGGGCCCCCAGTGATGCTTAATTTCCATATGAGTTATGAATACCCGGCCACCAAAAAAACTATCACGTTTTGCGGCTAGGAACGCGGCCAAACGCGCAGTCTCCAAGAAAGGCCCCTTAGGAAGCTTCTCGCTGCTCACTAAGTCAAATCTATCAGGACGAAATGCTACACTCCCTTGAGCAGTTACTGTAAGCTGCATAGTATCACATCCCCTGCCTCCAGCTGAAAGTCTGGCACTTTCTCCAGACCATGTTCTGTGGCTTTTAGCCATCCCTTGCCCACCACACGGTACCATATTCCCTTCTGGAAAGAAAAACCTTCTCTATAAATCTGAGCACGCCTTTCCAAGGTACCGGACTTCCCACCTTCTTTGTGCGTAATAGCAGCAAAACCAAGATAGGGTATTTCCTTCATAAAACCTGCAGCTGCCATGATGGCTTCAAGTTCCAATCCTGTTTTGTAATCGCAGCTAACCTGCACTTCAATTACCTGTGCTTTGCGTTTAAACGAGGAATTAAGTGGTGCAATAGGTAACGGATGTGCCATGGGAATGAATTCATGCGTAAGAGACATGGCTTTCCTTGCCAAGGGTACGCTAAAACGAGTACCAAATAAGACAGCCTTTGTTACACGGTGAGATAGTGACTTCTCACCAATGTTAACCATGATGGCTTGACCATTTTCAAAATGCGTGAACCGCATTTTTCGTTAACCTCCTCACATCACCCACCAAATACAGGGAACCGAAGACCAAGGCGTCTTCATCACATTTGATTACATCCTGCTCTTCGCACACTGAAGACGACGTACCTTGTTCTTTCAAGAACTCCACTATGGTTTCAGGATTTTCCGCCCTCTCATAAGGCATCCTAACTACGTAAACGTGGTCAGCCAAATCCAGAAACTGCGTTAGTACTGATCTCCAGTCCTTATCTTTCATGGCAGCGAAAAAGATGTTCCATTTTTTACCGGGATACAGCACGTCTAAAGAAGCTCTCAGCGACCGTGCAGCATGGGGATTGTGTGCACCATCCAGAATAATTAGAGGATTTTCCCTTACAGTCTCCAGCCTGCCTGGCCAAAAGGCTTCTCGAAGCCCTTCTTGGATATCTGAAACGTCAATGCTCAGCTCAGAACCTGACAGCGCCAGCACTGTTTGTATGGCAGCTGAAGCGTTGTACCACTGGTGAACACCCCTAAGAGCAAGTTGAAAGTCCAAGCTACCTGAGTAACTGAGAAACTTACCGTCGTACCAGAAATCTCTACCGTACCGATAAACAGTAGCTTTTCTCCTCCTTGCGTTCGCTTCCAGTATGTTCATGGCCGCAGGGTCAGTTTTACCTATTACAGCAACTGCATGGGGACGAAATGCGGCAGAAATAGCGTCTGCAATCTCTTCAATGGTGTTACCAAGTAATCTCATATGGTCCATACCTACTGAAGTGACCACCACGGCTCTGGCAGGTAGCAAGTTTGTAGAATCGTAGCGCCCTTCAATGCCTACTTCTATGACGTTCCACTCAGTGCCCTTCTCTTCAAAGTAAAGCAGTGCCATGGCAAGCAAACGTTCAAAAACAGTAGGCATTTCACCAGTGACACGACAAGCTTTTTTAGCTCCTTCCATGACTTTAACATAAAGCCCTGCAAAATCCTCTTTGGAAATGTCATCTTTTCCCACGGTTATACGTTCAGTCCATTCTTCCAAATGCGGCGATATAAACCGTCCCACTTTGTAGCGCCTGCCCAAAATGGAATGCAGGTAGCTGCACACACTACCCTTGCCGTCAGTACCTGTTACAATGATGTTCTTTGTGTTAGCTTGTGGTAAACCCAGCTCATCCAACAAAGCATCCATGCGTGTAAGATCTGGCGTGCGGCCAAACCATGGAGCTTGGTTTAGTTCCTCATTAATGCGTTCATAGGCATCTAGCATATTCGTTTCCATGTCCTCATTTCACCATATTGCTATTAACATTTACAAACATTCCCTTTCTAACCACCAATCTCAGACATGTCAGGCCCAACTTCATCAGGATTGCCTGCCACAGGCTTAATAGAAACAGCTTTAAGTAAAGCCTCTTTGGTGGCTTCTTTGCCCTGCTTAATGCT
>DMVM01000073.1 GCA_003476705.1 Coprothermobacter sp. | reverse complement strand
TTCCAAGTAGAACTCATCAGTAGTACGAAGAATATCTTCGGAACCGTAAAGGTTGAAGTAAATCTCACCCTCGAGACCGAAAACTTTGCCAAACCGGCCCAAACAGATTTTGTCCTTAGGCATTTCTAAGTTCAACGACTTCTCCGTCTTTGATAACTATTTCAGCTTTGTTTACTTTCTCTTCGAACCTGTCTCCGGGCTGGACTTCAACATAACCTTCTAAAACTGCATATACAACTTCTTCGCCATCTTCCAGCTTGTCAATGTTAGCCATATCAGATCTTAACTGCCTCACCAATGTCTCTCTATCGTTCAGTTCCATCTGAAGTTGCTGTCGCACCAGATTCTTTTGAGCGTCGTTTTCGCCAGGCACCATTACCGATAACTGCCTAAGCTGGCGCTCCAGTGTCTGCATCTCAATCTCTGTCTGTTTAATTAGCGCATTAGCCTTTGACTTCAAATCTTCCTTGAGCCAAGGTGTGACTATACCTTTTACCACAACGTTCCTTTTTACTTGCATAACAAATCACTCTCCTAACTAAGAATGTTAGCCTTACGCAGCAAAATCCTTACTGAGTCGGTAGGCTTAACACCAACACTGAGCCAGTACTTCACACGATCTTCCTTGAGCTGAATCGTCTCTGGTTCTGTCCTGGGGTTGTAGAATCCGACGATCTCAATGAAACGTCCATCACGTGGTGAACGCTCATCAGCCACTACCACTCGGTAAGAAGGCTGTCCTTTCGCTCCAACTCGGAGTAATCTCATCTTTACTGCCACTTGTTGCACCTCCTCTTATATTAGACCGCCCCTCAGCATTTTCTTAAGCTGAGCGGGGTTTTTAGCGAATTTCTTCATGCTTCCATACTGCTTTAGTAACAAGTTAACCTCTTGTACTGTAGTCCCACTACCAGCAGCTATTCTTCTTTTCCTTGATGCATTGAGTACTTCTGGGTGCTTTCTCTCATAAGGAGTCATAGATTGAATTATGGCTTTCATACGCTTTATTCGGTTCTTTCCTTGCTCCAGCATCTCCGGATCCACATTAGCATTCACAGGCAAGGCTCTAGCCATGTAATCTATCAGTGATTCCTTGCTGATGGATTCAAAAACCTCAAGAAGCATATTCATATCGAATTTTTCATCTTTACCTTTAGCAGCGGGTTTTGATTCTTCCATTTCGCGCTGCATATCCATGATCTTTCTTAAGAAAGCCTTCGGGTTGCCTATGCCCAAAATCATGGCAGCAGTTTCATTAGGATCAAAAGGTTCAAAGTCTCTTATATGCTCCCCAGTACCCATGAATAATATGGGAACCCCAGAAACATAAGCCACCGACAAGGCAGCACCACCTAACTCGTCACCGTCTGCCTTGGCTAAAATCACACCACTAACCGGAGCAGCTTCTTTAAAAGACTTGGCAATGTTTGCTGCCTCTTGACCAAGCATGGCGTCGACTACCAAAAGCACTTCTTGCGGATTTAGCTGTTTGTTTATCATACTCAGTTCATGAAGCATGTCCGTTTCTACATGAAGCCGGCCTGCAGTATCCAAAATGAGCACATCGTGCAGACTTTTTTTCATGAAACTTTGAATCTTCGCAATGTCGACTTTACCATTTTCCACAAACGACTCAAAATAAAGACCGTTTTCACTAGCCAACACCCGTAGCTGCTCTGCTCCGGCAGGGCGATAAGGGTCTGCAGCTCCCAAAACCACCGACTTACCGTTACGTTTCAAAAAATAACCCAACTTGGCAGCAGTAGTTGTCTTACCAGATCCTTGCAATCCTGCCAGGACGTAAAGCGAAATCCCTCTCGGATTCACTCTCAAAGGCCTGTAAGATCCTAAAAGCGCAGTAAGTTCCTCATAAACAGTCTTTAGAAGGTAATCCTGAGGCGAAACGATGCCCGTTTGAGGTTTAAGTTTTTCGCGTAGACGCTCTACAAGTTCATTGACCACCGGTAAACTAACATCAGCCTCGATAAGAAGCCATCGCAAGTCCTTCAAAAACTGGTCAATGTCCTCTTGTTTTAGTAATCCCTTTGAACCAAAAGGAGCGAATACGCTTTGTATTCTTTTCGCCAAACCCTCAAACATGTCAGTTCTCCTCCAAAATTCTCATAACCCTTTGTTTTTCTGGCTCAGGTAGTTCATCAACTATACAATCTACAAACCTTAAGAAACCCACATTTTCTTCAATTTGCTCAAGTTTTCTAACTGCGCTATCCAATTGTTTAGCCACTGCTTGACGTGACGTTCCTCTTTGCGAAGCGATTTCAATTACAGAAAGTCCGTAGTAAAGGTAAGCTTGAGCTACCTCATACTCAGTTTTACCAAGTAATTTTCCGTAAAGATCCAAAAGCCGTACATAGCGATCTACTTTTTCCTTGTCAACCATTTCAGGTTGACATTATATCACATTATTGAAATACATTACAAGATTGCGATTGCTTTACAATAAGGACCACAGCAAACTACGATGCCTAAACAATAGAACTTTGGGATTCTTTAAATGTTAGAGACTACTTTTACTAAACTTTATAGGCGAGTTTGAGTTCTTTTATCTTATCTCTAATAACAATGGCTTTTTCAAATTCTAGTGCTTCAGCAGCCTCATACATCTCTTGTTCAAGTTGGAGCAGCATAGCATTTGCCTCTTCTTTTGTCATGCGGTTTCCCGACGCTGCGCCGCTTATGAAATCGAGGTAATCCACAACACGCTTACGCACTGTTTGAGGAGTTATACCGTGCTCTTTGTTGTATGCCAGCTGCTTTTCTCTGCGCCTGTTTGTTTCATCCACTGCAGACCTGAGTGAATCAGTAAGTTGGTCAGCATATAGAATAACCCGACCATTTACATTCCTTGAAGCTCTACCAATCATTTGTATTAGCGAACGCTCACTTCGGAGAAAACCTTCCTTATCAGCGTCTAAAACCGCTACTAAAGAAACTTCAGGCAAATCCAGACCTTCCCTAAGGAGGTTTATACCAACTATAATGTCAATGACACCAGTCCTTAGTTCTTTTAGCACCTGTGATCGTTCTATGACCTCAATTTCTGAATGCAGGTATCTGACTTTGAATTTCAGTGAGCTCAGGTATGTGGAAAGCTTTTCTGCCATCTGTTTGGTTAATGTCAGGACTAATGCTCTTTCCCCATGCTCTACTACCCGAGTGAGCTCTCTAACCAAGTCATCCACTTGATTCTTTGCTGGCTTGACCACAACTTCCGGATCAACTAGACCCGTGGGGCGGACAATCTGCTCCACCACTTGTTTGGAGACTTCCAGTTCATAGGGTCCCGGTGTTGCACTAACAAAGATTACTTTATCTACCAAAGACAAGAATTCGTCGAAATTTAGTGGACGATTATCCTTTGCGGAAGGCAAACGAAATCCAAAGCGCACCAGTGTCTCTTTTCTTTGCATCTCGCCATGGAACATGGCTCTGATTTGAGGAATAGTTAGGTGGCTCTCGTCAATGAACATTAGGTAAGGGCGTGGGAAATAGTCCAACAGCGTATACGGTCTCTGTCCTTCTATGCGCCCACTGAAATAGCGTGAATAGTTTTCAATACCACTACAGTAACCCGTAGACAAAAGCATTTCCATGTCGTACTTGGTTCTTTCTTCAATGCGCTGTGCTTCTATGTACTTACCTTCCTCTTTGAACTGCCTAACTTGTTTGTCCAGTTCTACCATCACCTGGTCTACCACATTTCTAATCAGCTGTTCCGAGGTAACAAAGTATTTCGAAGGGAAGAATGTGTAGGAATGATAAGAAAACATTCTTTCCCCGGTCAATGGGTCACTCTCATAAATACTTTCGATAACGTCATCATCAAAAACCACAGAAATAATTCCCTGTGCATGGGGAGGAAAAACGTCCACCTTGAAACCCCTTGATCTAAAATTACCAGGTCGAAGTTCAATGTCGTTTCTTTCATAACTGATTTGAGAGAGCCTTCTCATAAAAAACTTCGTGTCCATTTTCATGCCCTCAGTTATGGAGAAAGCGGAACCAGCAAATACTTCAGGATTTTCCAAGGAATAAATGCAAGAAACTGAAGCCACTACTACCACATCTCGCCTAGATAGCAAAGAAGAAATAGCAGATAAACGCATTTTATCGATGTCTTCGTTTATGGCTGCATCTTTAGGCAAATACGTGTCAGTCTCAGGTATATATGCCTCTGGTCTGTAGTAGTCGTAGTAACTCATGAAAAGTTCTACAGCATTATGAGGAAAGAATTCTCTGAACTCCGAGTAAAGCTGCACTGCCAGTGTCTTGTTTGGCGAAATGACCAGTGTTGGCAAGTTTAAAGCTTCAATGATCTTTGCCATGGTGAAAGTTTTTCCAGAACCAGTTACTCCGAGCAGTGTCTGAAATTGGAAACCTCGGTTTATACCATAACAGAGTTCCTTTATGGCCTCGGGTTGGTCACCACTGGGCTCAAATGGAGCTTCAACTTTAAAGCGCTCTTTCATTACTCAATATCCAAGTATTCCCTCAGCTTCCTAATCCTGGTAGGATGGCGTAGCTTTCTCAATGCTTTAGTCTCGATCTGTCTCACCCTTTCACGAGTAATGTTAAAGCTTGCTCCAACCTCTTCCAAAGTATGTTCCACACCATCCACTAGACCATATCGCATTTCAATGATCTCTCTTTCACGTTTGTTCAGCGTGCTGAGGACTTCTTCCAAAACACGCCTGCGTTCTTCTTCCCAGAAATACTTATCGGCTGCTCCTTCACCCGTATCGGGTACAAAATCCTGTACTCTGCTGTCATCTTGATCACCAATGGTGGCATCCAGCGACTGCGGCTCCGGATTGGACATCTGCTTAAGCGCAAGTACTTTATCCTCACTAAAGCCCAAAGCTTCAGCTAATTCCTGAACAGTAGGTTCCCTACCCAGCTGATTGTACAGCTCATTTAGTTTCTTCTGAAATTGGTGGTAAGCTTCCACCATATGTACAGGACGTCTGATCAATCTCGATTGATCAGCTAAAGCACGAGTTATAGCTTGCTTGATCCACCACGTGGCATAAGTGGAAAACTTGTAACCCTTTCGCCAGTCAAATTTCTCCACGGCCTTTATGAGCCCGATGTTACCTTCTTGGATTAGCTCCATAAAGCTAAGACCCTTATTAGTGTATTTCTTTGCAATGGAGATTACCAGACGCAGGTTTCTTTTAATAAGCTCCTCACGTGCTGCAGCATCGTTTTTCTCAATTCTTTGGGCCAATATGCGCTCTTGCTCAGCAGTAAGCAAATCATACTGACCCACATCATGCAGATAAACCTGCATGAGCTCTCTTACTTGCTCTTCTTCCTCAGGAAGACCCTGTTCATATGATACATTTTCCCCATAAACTCTAGGTTCCTCAGGGATAATACTAATTCCTTTCTCCTCGAGAAACATGTCAATCTCGTCCACGTCAAGATCCTCAGGATCCAAACTATTGATGAGGAGATCGACATCCTCTTCCATCAAACCAAATTTTTTGTTGTAGAGGTTTTCTAACTCTTCAGTCAGATCCTTCTTTGCTTTTTTCCCTCTACTTGCCATGTTATTCGACACACCACCTCTGTATGCGGACTTCTCTTTCAAGGTATACCCAAAAAACAGCGCAGTTAAACGCACTTATACTATTCTAACCCCTGTAGCTGCCTACTTATTTCATCACGTTCTCTAAGAACCTCCTGCAATTGTTCAAGCAGACCCTCATCATGAGATTCCGCCAGCTGCAAACTAAGTTTGTTAATGTAATTGTCTAGGTCTTTCACCCTCCAGCGTCCCAAAAGTTCCTTTAACATTTTCTCCTTTTGCTGATATGTACCAAAATTCTCCGACATCGATTCTTCAACTAAGTTTCTTAAATAAGGTGGAAACAGTTCTACATATTTTTCAGCCGTATCCCTTTCAGGATCCCAGTCCTTTATTGCATCCAGAACTTCTCTGAGTCCAGGCGTATAAGGGTAAAAATATTCGTCTTCCACTAGAATGGTGCTTAGCTCGGGGGTGTTTATGAGAAGCTTAGCCATATGTTCCTCAATACTTTCAACATCCACAGGTTTTTTCTTAGTGACAGCGTTAAATATATCTTCCTCACTACGCTCCAACTTGGCTCCCCGAGAAGACAAAAAAG
>DMVM01000132.1:2922-7936 GCA_003476705.1 Coprothermobacter sp. | reverse complement strand
AACTCGTGAAGGAGTTAACCACTATAGCTATCTGCTAACTGCGTCGCTGTTTGTGATTAAAAGCAGAAAAGTAAAAGAGAGGTGTAGCATGACTATAAGTATGGTTTTGCTTAGATCGCACAAAGGAGGTGCAGCGTGGGAAAGGAAGAGCAAGATAAATTAGTTTTCGACTTGGAGGCAGTTTTTGATCCAGATGATTATTTGTATTTCTATGAGGATGTTCTAAGTGAGAAAAGAACCAATAAGGAAGTAGATTTTCTGATTACGGAGTTAAAGATGGATAAACCCATGAGAGTTCTTGATTTGGCTTGTGGTTTTGGACGCCACGCAAACCGCTTGGCTGAAAGGGGACACAAGGTAATAGGTGTTGATATAACCGAGGGTTTTCTTGACATTGCACGTGCGGAGGCTCAAAACAAAAATCTTGATGTGGCCTACCTTCGTGGCGACATGAGGGACATTTGTTTTGATGGTGAATTTGAACGTGCGCTGCTCCTTTTTACAGCCTTCGGCTACTTCGAAGACGAGGAAAACTACAAGGTTCTTCAGAATGTGTCAAGAGCGTTGGTAAAAGGTGGCCTATTTTGTTTCGACACTATAAACCGCGATGCATATCTGAAGACTTTCCTTCCTTACAGTGTAGTTGAAAAAGACAATGATCTTATGGTGGATATGAACAGTTTCGACGCGTTAACAGGAAGAAATTACAACAAAAGGATAATCATCAGGAATGGTGTGCGGAAAGATGCTCCGTTCTTTGTCAGGCTTTACAATCTAACCGAGATAAGGGACCTTCTGAATAGAGCAGGACTAACTTTGTGCAATGTTTACGAGAACTGGGATGGGAAGCCTTTCGCCTCAACGTCTTTTAGGATGATCATGGTGGCAAAGAAGGAATAACTGCCACAGTTCTGGTGAACTACAAAGGAGGAGTATTTTTATGAAAAAACTATTAACGTTCTTAGTAGCATTCTTGATTGTTGTTTTGGTTCATGAGGGTGCACATGCCTTGGTAGCTGCCGCTTACGGAGAACTGGCCGCCTTCCAGGTGCATCCATATGGTTTTGAGGTTATCTTCAAAACACCAATAGCTCAAAGGCAGGGCATTGAGTGGGGTTTTATTTCTGGAGTAAGCAACGTAATAACTGTGCTTTTGGGTTATTTACTGCTCTTTTTTGTTAAGCCCATAGCGAATATGAAAAACTCCTTCATGAGTGCCGTTTGTTATTGGCTGATTGTGATGTTTCTACTGCTTGACCCTCTTAATCTGTCTGTAGGTCCTTTCCTGTATGGTGGAGACATAGGCGGTATTGTAGCTGGCTTTGGAGTAAATCAGTATCTCATTCAAATTGTATTCTTTGCTACTTTTCTCATAAACCGCGAGCTCGTGGCTCAGGTTTTGCTGCCCGCCTATGGCATAAAGACCGACCATCCACTTTTCAAACCATGGATAAAACTTGGCAGTGTTAGTTAGCAAGGAGGTAGCAGAAGTAAGAAAACAAAAGTTCACAAGAGGCATTTTTGCGCTTCTATTGCTGGGGATAATTCTCCTTTCTGCTTTTGGCTGCAAGGTAAGCGATAGCTCTGGATACGAACGATTAGGTTAGGGTCTGCTATTATTCTTAATAATGAGTTAACAGCTGTGTATTTTCTGTGGTATTGGAGGTGCGGTTATGAAAGGTATTGTTTTGGCTGCTGGCTTAAATACGCGTCTTTACCCAGTTACAGTGGCTGTAAACAAGCAGCTTTTACCTGTTTACGATAAACCCATGATTTATTACCCCTTGTCCATGCTCCTCATGGCAGGCATAAAGGATATTTTGGTCATTGCAGATCCTTATAATGTGAGTGCTTTCCAGCGTCTACTTGGTAGCGGTGAACATTTGGGCGTTAGGTTCAGCTATGCTGTGCAGTGGATACCCAGAGGCATAGCTGACGCTTTTATTGTGGGTGAGTGGTTTGTAAATGGTAGTAAATGCGCATTGGTTTTAGGTGACAACGTGTTCTTTGGACCTTCACTGGAGAAGTCGGTGGCTGAAGCATCGCACTTGAATGAAGGCGCTGTGGTCTTTGGCTATCCGGTGGATGATCCACGATCTTTCGGTGTGGTGGAATTCGATGGGAAAGGCAATGTAATCTCACTGGAGGAGAAACCACAGCAGCCAAAATCCAAATACGCAGTGCCCGGACTTTATTTCTACGACAACCACGTGGTGGAAATGGCAAAGGCACTTAAACCTTCGGCTCGAGGGGAGCTGGAGATAACCGATTTGAACAAAGCTTATTTGGAGCAAGGAAAACTCAGGGTAAAAGTGTTGTCTGACGATCTGCAGTGGTTTGATACGGGAACCCATGATAGCCTCTTGCATGCCAGTAATGAGGTGGCGCGATATCAAAAAGAAACTGGCCATTATGTTGGATGCCTGGAGGAAGTCGCCTACAGGCAGGGATTCATTGATAGAGACCAACTAAGAGCGCTGGGCATGAGGTACAAGAACACCGCCTACGGTAAATATTTGCAGGCAGTGGCTGATGGGTTGGTCTGAGAAAGTGCAAAAGGGTTAGCGCCAGAAAGGGCTGCTCACACGCGTATGACAATACTTGGCGATGATGAAAAGTACATGGTAGAAGCCTTAAAGGAAGCTGTAAAGGCATATAAAGAGGGTGAAGTTCCCGTGGGTGCAGTGGTTGTGTTTGATGGTGTGGTGGTAGGCAGAGGGCATAATCTTAGGGAACAGAGCCATGATCCTACTGCCCACGCAGAAGTGGTGGCTTTGCGTGATGCCGCTGCACAGATGGGACGGTGGAATCTTAGCGGCGTTACGGTTTACGTGACGTTGGAGCCCTGTTTGATGTGCTGCTATGCTTTGGTTCTCGCAAGGGTGGATCGAGTGGTGTTCGGCGCCATGGATCAGAAAGCCGGAGCACTAGTTACTCACATGGATTTCCTCTCTCTGCCTTTCTTAAATCACCGTTTTGAAGTACGCGGTGGGGTTTTGGAAAAGAGCTGTTCAAAACTGCTTAGCTCCTTTTTTAGGAAGCTGCGTCAAGGTTAGAAAGGGTCAGGCAAGGGTTTTCGCCGCAAAGAAAGCAAGTTGCCAAATACTGTATAATGAAAAATAGTCGGAGAGGTGTCCGAGCGGCCGAAGGAACCCGACTGGAAATCGGGTAGGCGGCTAAACCCCGCCTCGAGGGTTCAAATCCCTCCCTCTCCGCCAACCCGGTACGTGGAGTGAGGTGCGGCTGTGAACCCCGCCAGGCCCGAGAGGGAGCAACGGTAAGCAGTTTAGTGCCTGTGCTCCACACCGGGCTTTTACGCATCTGCGCAGGGGTTAAAGCAGTATACACAGAATGAAGCTGCTTGTACTTGCTTGGCAGAAAAATGATGGAAAGATCTACAATAAAGATATGGCGCTTTATAGAAAATACAGACCACAAACATTTGAAGAGGTTGTGGGGCAATCCCACGTAACAGAGATTTTAACCAAAGCCCTTGATAACCAAATGATCTCGCATGCTTACTTGTTTGCGGGACCCAAGGGTTCTGGCAAAACCTCTTGTGCACGGATTTTTGCCAAGGGATTGAACTGCGAAACGGGTATAACGTCAAAGCCCTGCAATGAATGTGAATCCTGCAGGCTCATTAACGAAGGCCACAGTCTGGATGTTATTGAGATTGACGCAGCTTCAAACCGGGGTGTGGACGAAATAAGGGAACTCAGAGAACGCGTGAAATACAGACCTGCACAAAGCAGGTATAAAGTCTATATCATTGACGAAGCGCACATGCTAACCAGAGAAGCTTTCAATGCGCTGCTGAAGACATTGGAAGAGCCTCCTGAATACGTGGTGTTCGTACTGGCAACAACCGATCCACAAAAGATACCACCCACAGTGTTGAGCCGTTGCCAGCGCTTCAGATTCAAGAAGCTTACCAGCGATGAGGTTTTTCAAATACTGGAAAATGTTTGTAGGAGTGAAGGTTTTTCTTACCAGCAAGAAGCACTGGAGCTCATTGCTGAGGTATCTGACGGTGCAGTGCGCGATGCCCTAAACTTGCTTGAACAGATCTCGGTGGTAGATGAGGGAAAGGTGTCCATAAAGACAGCACGCTTTCTACTAAACGTGGTCGAAGATGAGGTCATCTTGGATCTGCTAAAAACAGCTTTTGAAGACATGGATAAGGCTGTAGAGCGTTTGGCACAGCTAATGGAATCTGGTGTGGAAGCGATGGAACTTTTCCGCACAATGAAATCTTTAGTACGCCGAAGTGTGTTTAAGAATAAACCTTGGCCACGTGATGTGGCACTTGAAATGTTTAAGATGCTGGAATCCTATAACTTTATCATGGAACGAACAGAGTTTCCTGCTGTGGCCATGGTAGCTTTGCTTAGTGAGCTTAGGAGCGAAGCCGATTTGGGTATACCTAAGGGTGGCGAGAGTGTTCCTTTGTCTCAAAAGAATGCGGACAAGGAGAAAACTGCAGTAGCTGAAAAACTTCAAGAACCAGCGGCTGAAACGAAGAAAGGAAAAAAAGATAGTAATCAGAAGCGGGAAGCATTAACTGATGATGTTGAAGCAGAAACCGTGAAAGAGGAAAAAGAAAGCGAATCTGATGAACAGGTTACTGATGCTGCAGCTACTCCTGTAACTGCAGTTGGAGAAGACTCCTCGCAGGATGCAACCGGTTTGGAGAGCTGGATTGAGAATGTCCGCAGTGAATACGTTCCTTTGTATGTGGTGCTAAGGGAGGGGAAAGCCCGGATCGAGGGTGAAAGGCTAATACTCTCGTTTCCAGGACTTCTGCACATGTACAGAAGGTTCATGGAATTGCCTCAGGTTCAAAAGGTGCTGCACAATTACGGACACTTCAAAGTGGAGCTTCAGACCGAAGCGGAAGAAAAAGATGAAAGCGTTTTAGAAATTTTTAAGCAGGTGTTTCCTGAGGCACAAATTGAGGAGGTCAAGAATAATTGAACTTAGAGGAATTGAGTAAGCAGTTTAGGCGCCTTCC
>DMVM01000132.1:0-2802 GCA_003476705.1 Coprothermobacter sp. | reverse complement strand
GGTGGAGACACCTCAGGATGTGGAAAACATTGAGCAGGCTGGCATTTATCATGGGTACTACCATGTACTCCATGGACTAATTTCGCCGCGGAAAGGCGTCACACCCGAGCAATTGTTCATATCAGATCTGTTTGATCGCATAGTGGATGAAGGCATAACTCAGGTAATCATTGCCACTTCTTTTACCATGGAGGGTGACATTACTGCTGATTATCTTACAAAACAGCTAAGAACTTTGCAGCCAAACACACCCATTTACAGGTTAGGAACGGGTTTGCCCGCGGGTGGCGAATTGAACTACGCAGACAAGGCTACCCTGAGGGCGGCGTTTATAACCAAACAAAAAGTGGGGGAGGAAAATGACTAAAAGAGTAATCACGGACAATTTGGATGAAGTACTGGGCATACTTCCTCCGTGGATAGCTGAAAAACTTAGGATGAATCCCATGTTAAGTGATCTGGTGGACATAGTACTAGATCTAAAACGACCAGTGGTTATCAGGTTTAGCAGCAGTCAAGAAGTGTGGGAATCAGATTTAGTAAGTGAGGACGATATCCAATACGTGGTGCAGCATATTGGTACCTTTGGCAAGGACAACAGAGCTGGCCTAGAGGGCACACTGCATAGGATTTCCTGCATTAGAAACAGGCAGGGGCGAATTATCGGTTTGTCCATACGAATAGGCAGAGCCATTTACGGCGTGGTGGACCCCTTGACGGCTTACTTTACCCAGGAGAAAAGTGTTCTTCTGATGGGTAAACCCGGAGTAGGTAAAACAACACTGCTCAGAGAGGTTGCCAGACTTCTTTCTGTGGACTATGAAAAACGTGTTATTGTGGTGGATACATCGAATGAAATAGCAGGTGATGGTGATGTGCCGCACCCGGCTATCGGGTTGGCTAGGCGCATGCAAGTACCAGTCCCTGAGCAGCAGCACGATGTGATGATAGAAGCTGTGGAAAATCACATGCCAGAAGTGATCATCGTTGACGAAATAGGGCGTAAAGAAGAGGTGGATGCTGCACGTACCATTGCCGAGCGTGGTGTGCAGCTCATAGCAACAGCCCATGGCAACACGTTGGAGAACATATTAGTGAATCCCACATTATCCGACTTAGTCGGTGGAGTGCAGGTGGTAACACTATCTGATGAAGAAGCCCATAGGCGTGGAACGCAAAAAACCATATTGGAGAGAAAAGCCAGTCCCACCTTTGATATTCTTATTGAAATAAGAGCTCGTGGCGTGTATGCCATACATGAAGATGTTGAAAGAGCTGTTGACAGCTTGCTTAGAGGCATTCCGCCTAACCCACTGGTACTGCGGGTGAAAGATGATGGCACCGTGGAAAGCGGTTACGAACAAATATTGCCTCCTGCAGTAGAAGTGACAAGTGAGGAAATTGGTGCAGGTAGGAAGCATGGTGGGCGTGGAGGAGAGATTCGCATTCTGCCACTGGGGCTTTCCCGGAGCAAGTTGGAAAAAGCCATTGCGAACTTAGGAGTTCCAGCAGTCATAGTGGAAGAGGTGGATGACGCCGACATGGTGCTCACGCTCAGATCTCACATGAATAAAGGCTATCAACGTCTTAGGGAAGCGAAAGTGAAAAACGTTCCCATAAAGACCATAAAGAGCAACACGATGAGCCAAATGGAGGACTTTCTTACTACGCTGTTCTCACTAACGCCTGAGCAGATGGAAGCTGAGGTAGAAGAAGCGCTACGTGAAGCTGAGGACGCTGCCATGCACACCGTGGAGGATCAGAAAAGGCGAGAACTCAGGCCTGCTCCTCATCGCATTAGGCGTTTACAGCACGAACTCATAGCAAAATACGGTTTGCTCAGTTTTAGCGTAGGTGAAGAACCTTACCGCCGAGTAGTAGTCATTTACCCGGGGGCGGAGGAGTAACATGTTCATCGTTGTAGAAGGTATCGATGGATGCGGGAAAAGTACTGTAGCCAGCTTGCTCGCTTCCGAAATAAGGAAGAAACGGCCCGTATTTCACACGTTTGAGCCAGGGCACGTTCGTGATGGTTTATACCGTCAACTTATCATGGAGAATGTGGACAATCCTTTTGTGGTGGCTGCCTTGTTCACCATTGACAGGGCGGAGCACGTGAAGAAAATGATTAATCCTGCTTTGGCTAAGGGTGAGTGGGTGGTTTGCGAGCGCTATGCTGATTCCACTTTGGCTTACCAAGGCTACGGCATGGGACTCGATAAGGATCTCATCAATCGGATGAATGAGGAAGCAATTAATGGTCTGTGGCCAGATAAAATCTTCTATTTGGACATTGAGCCTCACTTGGCGTTGGCCCGCTTGCAAAACAAGGATAAGGATGCTTTGGAAGGTCAGGGGTTAGAATTCTTACAAAGGGTGCGGGAGGGATATGAAGAAATCGCACGCGCAAAAGGATACATTTACATGGATGCCACCCTTCCCCCAGAAATCATTGTGAAACGCATTTTGGAGGAGGTGAAGCTGCAGTGAAACTGTTTATAACCATATTGCAGGAAGAAGATTACCGNNNNGGTTTCTTGGGTGGAAGAAAAGTTGTAGTTCTGAGCGCCGTAGAAGACGATGCCGTAGATACACTGCTGGCCATAATAAAAGAAGCCTGCAGTGAGAGGGAAGAGACCATTTTGGCAGAGGCGCCCTCAGGTTTCATTGGTATGAGCATACCCATTCCAATGAAGGTGCACACGGGTGGCGCCGTGGTCATGATTCTGCCCTTGGATCAAATAATTAAAGTATGAGTGATTTGCCTTCAGCTCTGGTGTATTCACTGGTCACCAGAATGTC
>DMVM01000045.1 GCA_003476705.1 Coprothermobacter sp. | reverse complement strand
TTTTCAGAAAAGCCTAAAAGCGTAGCTAAACGCAAGGCTTCTTCTAAAAACGCTGCTTTTTCTTCTCCCTCTACCACTGAAGCTAAAAGTTCGTAGATAAACATGGCATCTGCTAGGTACCAACCGTGCTCAGCTCTCACAGCAAATGCCATGAGACTCTGCACTGTGTCTTTCTGTCTAAGAGCTCTAAAGAAAAGCACTATGGGGCGATCACTGCTGAATAGGCTTAAACCCTTAAGTCTTTCAGGGTTCTCCTTGTAGAGCCACATAACTGGATACAAAGGAAAACTTGAGCTAAGACCAATTGAAGGGAAAGGCTCTTCACTCCATGAGCGTAGACCTAGTGCTGCCTGAAAAACAGCATATCTAAAATGCTGCTCGTCATTCTCAGCACTCATCATTGATAGTACGTTTTTGGTCAAGTTCCCCATCCCACTTAACCAATAAATACCAACTACAACTTCACCCACGTCAAAACGTGTTTTGGTATCAGCCTCTGGCATAAGTGAAATGAGTTCCTCCAATGCTTCTTTTGGCAGTCCCATGAACTGAAAGTACGTCGCGCAATAGTTTGACAAAGCTACGGCTCTCAATGCAAGGTTACAAGGAGCAGTGCTGCGAAAGGCTGCATTTACGTAGTTAAAAGAAGCTGAAGGCCCCTCAAGCTCTAAAGCCGTATCAGATAGGTTTATGAGAAGCCTTAAATAAACTTCCGATCCATCCAGAGGTCCCATGACCTCCAAACCTCGCTGCAAGGCATCGTAGGACGCGTAAAGACGCCCGTTGTAGGCAAGAAGAACCCCCAAACTATTGTAATATGCTCCCAAATGCTCCCTTAGATAGGGTTTACCTACTATAACCTCCAGAAAGTGCTCCAGAAGCTCTAAACCCTCCCTGTACCTTCCCTTTAGGACCAGCGGTAAAGACAAATCTCCAGCAATTCGTGGGAAGAACAGCGAATCGTAGATGGCCTCCCTGTCCCTCAATAATTCTGACGCTAACCTATCCGCTTCGGCTATTTGCCCACTGTAGGACAGGAACCTAATAAGGTTAGCTAAATCCACCAGGTTTGGATTCTTAAGTGCCTTCAGTGTTTCCACTGCACCCTGCAGGTCATTCGTCCAGTATTGGCAAAGACTTTTTAGCCTCCTGTAACCGGGACCATTGACTCCCAACTGGTCCAATCTGTCTGTTATTTTCATTACTTCCGCTGTACCTTTCTTCTCCCGCAGCTCCATCAGAAGAGCAAAAGCTTCTTTTTTCCTCTTTCCTAAAATACGGTAGCGAGTAGCAATTCTTCCCCAGTAATCGCTGTACCCCACCTTTGCCATAGCGTCGGTCACACTTTCCAAAATAGCTTTTTGCTCAGACTGCGGTATTCGCTCACGCACCAGTTCTCTCACGCGAGGGGAAGGGAATCTGTAAAGAGGTGATTCCCAAAAAACCAGATGAAGTTGCTCCAGCTTTTCCAATGCAGAGTAATCTTCTTTCTCGCCTAGAAGAATATCTTTTATAAATGCACTGTTTCTCTCAGCCATGACAGCACATCCATTTAATAAATCACATGCTTGCTCAGGAAGTGCACTCATTGCCTTTTTGAGAGCATCACTTAGATTCGTAGCACGCGTCTGACACAAGAAAAGAAGTTCGTGCCAATTCCCATCCGTTTCCGAAATCATTTTTTCAATGTCTTCTTCACTGAATCCAAACCTGCGGCAGTATTCAGCTAAACAATCATCTCCCAAGAAAGCATCAAGAGAACTGTTTTCCAAAACGGTTTCAGCCCATTCCCTGGGAAAAACGTCTCCCACAACCACGACAGTTATGTCGGTGGCGGCTACCAGCTCTGGTAGGACCGCAGAAAACAGATAATTGTAATCGTCCTGTAGCCAATCATCTATGAACCAGTACTTTATACCTGAAGCTCTGACTAAATCCACCATGGCACTTAGAAGTAGTGTTTGCTCTTGGCTAACAGTCAGAGGCCTATACGGCTTAAATGAGCTGAGAGTCGGGTAGAATCTGTGGTGCAGATACCGTCTTATAATAGGTCCGTGCTCAGGGAACTCTTCGAGAAAGTCTTCTCGAACCGCATTTAGCAGATCAAAGAAGAGCTGCCCTACACCTGTTAGGGGAGAATAATACACACTGTATAAACTCTTTGCTTTGCAAACTTTCTTCAGCTGTTTTAGAGTATATGTACGCCCTTTCCCTGTTGGTATATCAATAAAAACAATACCCTTAGTGTTCTGCAGAAGCCTCTCCCACTCTTCAAGCATAATGAAATTATAATCTAAGAAAGTAAATAAAGAGAGCTCAAAAGTGAGGTGGCAAAAATGAAACACTGGCAAGAGATCGAACTTGTAGATGTAGAGGGCAGACCGGTAAAAGTAAGTGATTTCCAAGGCTGGAAAGTCTTGTATTTTTATCCCAAGGCTATGACTTCGGGTTGCACCATGGAAGCTGAAGATTTTTCACGGCTTTATGAAGATTTCAAAACCCTGGGTGTGACCGTCATCGGTGTGTCCACTGATAATGTGGAAAGACTGAAGACGTTCAAAGAAAAGGTGAGCATCCCTTTTGTACTATTAAGCGACCAGAATCACGCGTTGGCTGAAGCGCTAGGTGTGTGGAAAGAAAAGAATATGTACGGCAAGAAGACCATGGGCGTTGAGAGAAGCACATTTGTCATAAACCCGGACAATCAAATAGTTAAGGAATGGCGCAAAGTAAAAGTAGCTGGTCATGCTCAGGAAGTATTTGATCACATAAAAGAGTTCATGAAAAACTGAGCAAGCTCTTTTACCAGCGACTTAAGTACTCCTGTTGGTTCTTGGTGAGCTGGTCGATTTTTATACCTAAAGAGCCGAGTTTGATTCGCGCCACCTCTTCATCAATGTCTGCCGGCACCAGCAGTACTTGAGGTTGCAACGTCCCTTTACTGTCCATCAAATACTTGAGCGAAAGAAACTGCGCAGCGAAAGAAAGATCCATAATCTCAGCTGGATGCCCCTGGCCTGCAGCTAAATTCATAAGCCTGCCTTCTGCAATAAGGAACAGCACCTTTCCATTTGGCATTCTGTAGCCCATAATGTTGGGCCGAGCTTCATATGTCTCTTGAGCCAATTCCTCTAAAGCCTCCACGTCTACTTCCACATTGAAATGCCCCGCATTGCCTAAAACGGCCCCATCTTTCATATTCAGGAAATGTTCTTCACGTATAACCCCGGTATTACCCGTGGCAGTTATGAATACTTCACCCACTTGGCAAGCTTCGTCCATACTCATCACAGTAAAACCTTCTGCGTGCGCCTCCAACGCTTTTACTGGATCCACCTCAGTGACAATGACCTTCGCACCCAAACCCCTGAGTTTCTCAGCAATGCCTCTGCCCACAAAACCAAAACCAGCTACCACAAAGGTTTTCCCGCCTATGAGTAGATTTGTATTGTGCATGAAACTGTAGACAGAGGATTCTCCGGTACCGTAACGATTGTCAAATAAGTGTTTTACTCGTGCATCATTCACTGCCATGACTGGAAAAGGCAGCTTACCAGCTTTTGCCATGTTTCTGGCTCTGATAAGACCCGTTGTGGTTTCCTCAGTAACCCCAACAACCTTCCCAACCTTCTGTGGAAAACGCTCCACCAACATGGTGGTCAGATCAAAACCATCATCCAAAATCAGATCAGGATCAAAAGAAAGTAAACGTTGTAAGTTCCGCTCGTATTCTTCTGAAGTCTCACCGCGCCAGGCAAAAACCTCTAAACCCTCATGTTCAAGGGCAGCAGCCACATCGTCCTGTGTAGAGAGTGGATTGCTTCCGGTAACGACTACCTTGGCGCCAGCATCTCTTAGCAGCAAAGCCAAACGTGCTGTTTTTGCCTCCAAGTGAATGCACATAGCAATGGTCAAACCCTGAAACGGTTTCTCCTTGGCATAGGCCTTTTCCAGCTCCCCGCAAACAGGCATAAAGCGCGTAACCCAGTCAATTTTCACCAGCCCCTCACCGTACAATGCCGGATTCTTTACTTCACCCACCTTATAACACGCTCCTTCCTTCTTTCTTGCCTACTAGCTTAAGGACAAAGAATAATTTGTCGGTACCACAGACAGTCTCCACAGCTGGGCATATTCCCCCAGCAATCCGCTTTATCGTCCCAGAGAAAACTGCATCCGTCCCTGAGAAAGCAGTCCGCACATGAAGGATAAAGTGCATAGCGCACCTTGAAACGAAAGATGGTATAGTCAGAACTATTCCATATATTCATGAGAGAATCTTCATTTATGTTACCGAACCCGTGACTGTGCAGTGCTTTTTCTCTACCGAACACCCGTTCTGTGCCATCATGTAAAAAGCGATAACAAGGGCATACACTTCCATCAGCTGCTATGACTAAGGAATTCCTCTCTACAAACCTGCAAAGACGCTCCGTTTTTATACAGAATTCTGGGTACTCCACCCCCACTTTTGCATAAAGTTCAGAAGAAAGCTTGAAACGCAGATCACTAGCTCTGTCTTTCACGTAAAGAACTTCTTTATCCAATTCAGGTGCTGTGGGAAGTAAATTGTTTATTAGTACATACCTGATGCCATGTCTGCTAAGCGCCTTCATGAGCTCGAGATCCTCTACTAAGGAGCTCTTTGTTAAAACCATTTCCGCGGATAAAATGGGGCGCATTTTATTTTTTCGTTGCTTCAGCTCAGTTATGAGATCACCAACAGCAAAGGTGTTTTCTACGTTGTTATGTCCCAGCGGCGAAGATTCCACCGATATATACACCTCATCTACCCGCTGATCCACAAGGAACTCGGCAACTTCACGATTTATAAGAGTACCGTTGGTTGTCATGGTAACTCTCTTGTAGGCGTTCTTTAACCCTTTCACAACGTCCTTCCAGAGTGGGTGCATAAGCGGTTCCCCTATGCCCCCAATGATGACCTCTTCAGCTGGAGAATTGACGACTTCTTGGAGCATTTTCTGGACAGTCTTCTCGTCCATGAGTGCTTGAGTATGATCCTCATAAGTGTGTCTAAAACACATCGCGCAAGTAAGATTGCACGCCCTAGACAGTTCCACATAGATACGTTTTAAGGATTTGGGCTCGATTAGAACTTTTGCATCACCAAGGTAATATTCCGCCGACATGTAACTATTTTAGCTGTTCTTGAGTAAATTTACCCCAAATCGCCGTGAGCATAAGGGAAACGCTGCATAATTCAAGACATGAAGTCAAGTATCGTTCCTTTTTTCACTTTTTGTGCTATAATAGTTTTATCCGTTCTGAGGCGGAGGATTTTACAAGATCTGACACCGAGGAAGGAAGGCAAAGGTACAGTAACATTTTCAAGCCTCTTGAGCCTCCTTTTCTGGGTGCCAACAAAAAGGAGGTCTTTGAATTGGAAAGATTCTACATCGTGAACATCATCATTAACGACCGTGAAAAAGCCTACAAGCACGTGAATGAATTACTCCATGATTTTGCTGAAGACATTCGCCTTCGTGTGGGATACCCACTACCTGAAGAGAACGCAGCCATCATTTTACTGGTGGTAAAAGCAAACAATGACGTTTTGGGAAGTTTAACAGGTAAGTTGGGCCAGTCAGAAAGTGTCCAAGTAAAGACGTTACCCCTGAAATGACGAGGAGCTGAGGTAGTATGGCAAACGGTATAAAAACAGCCAATACATTAAGCGAAAGCGATACTGAATGTTTCATTCCGCATCAGGAAATCTTAGATCTGCTGGAAGAGACCCGTAACCCGAACCCAGCCGAGGTCAGAGATATTTTGGCGAAGGCAATGAATAAGGAACGTCTGCTTACACGTGAAACAGCCACTCTTCTTAACACAGAAGACCCCAACTTGGTTGAGGACATATTCCAAACAGCGAAGAAGCTAAAAGAACAGGTTTATGGAAACCGTATCGTGCTCTTTGCTCCTCTTTATGTGGGCAACGAGTGCATAAACGGATGCCTGTACTGCGGTTTCCGTGTGGAGAACAAGGAACTAATTAGAAAAACCCTCACCGACGAAGAGTTGGAACAGGAACTTTATGCTATAACCTCGCGTGGGCATAAACGTCTCATTGTGGTATTCGGGGAACACCCCATGTATTCACCCGAATACATGGCAGGTGTAATTCGCAAGATCTATGCTTTTAAAAACGGACCTAGAGAAATCAGGCGCCTAAACGTGAATGCGGCACCGCAAACAGTGCAGGGATACAAGATCATAAAGGAGGCAGGCATTGGCACGTTTCAGATTTTTCAAGAAACATACCACCTACCAACATACAAGAAATTACATCCCCACGGACCAAAATCCTCTTACACCTACAGGCTCTATGGCTTGGACAGAGCCATGGTAGCAGGGATTGACGATGTGGGCATTGGGGCTTTGTTCGGACTTTATAACTGGAAGTTCGAAGTGATGGGGTTAATGTACCATACCCAGCACTTGGAAAAACGATTTGGAGTGGGTCCGCACACAATCTCATTCCCTCGCATGGAACCTGCTGTAAATACGCCCATGGCAGAAAATCCTCCTTACAAAGTTAGCGACTACGATTTCAAGCGCCTCATCGCCATAATCAGGCTCTCTGTGCCTTATACTGGCATGATACTCACGGCTCGCGAAAACCCGGAAATCAGACGCGAAGCTTTGGAGATGGGGGTCTCACAAATAGATGCTGGTTCCAGCATTGGTATTGGTTCTTATTCAGCAAGCGACCCTGAAGAGATTAAGAAAAGTCAGTTCTTACTGGGTGACACGCGGCCATTGGACGAAGTCATATATGAATTGGCATCCCATGGTTACATACCTTCTTTTTGCACCTCCTGTTACAGAGCAGGCAGAACCGGTCAGCATTTTATGGAGTTTGCCATACCAGGCTTTGTTAAGAACTTTTGCACGCCAAACGCACTGTTGACTTTTGAAGAGTACCTCATGGACTACGCTTCGCCAAAGACAAAAGAGGTGGGTGAAGCTTTGATTGAACAAGAACTCATGCAAATGCCTGAAAACAGGCGCAGCATGGTACAAGGGCTCTTGGAGCGTGTTAAAAACCATGAACACGATGTCCGATTGTGAAATGCTCCTGGAGCAATTTTGCCAGCAGTTTCAATGCAAGGCTTGGGTATGCGAAAAAGTTGGGAGAAGGATGTCCTACTTACACCCTTTGAAGGCCGGTGAAGAGCGCTACAGTGAGCCACTCATTCTCTGTGAAAACGAGCGCTTTGCACTCTTTGTGCAGTGCGATCAAATAAGCGAACAGATGAAGGATTGGGGCCGGAAGGTGCTGGACTGTGTACGAAGATATTTTGACGAGAATCCTCAACCATCCTGACAAAGTCACATTGGAACAGGTAGCTTTCGTCTTGTCAAACGAAGAGCTAACACCAAAGCTCTTTGCAAAAGCTGACGAGGTCCGAAGGAAATACCTGGGAACAGAAGTCTTTCTCAGGGGTATTATCGAATTCTCCAACTACTGCCGTAGCAACTGCCTTTACTGTGGCATACGGGCACAGAACAGAAATGTACACAGATACCGGATGACCCCACAAGAAATCGTTGACAGGGCACAAATCATAAGAACACAGGGTATAAAAACCGTGGTGCTTCAATCGGGAGAAGACCCCTTCTACACCAAAGAGGTGCTCGGTGACATCATAGGTGCCATTAAGTCCCTTGGTTTAACCATTACGTTGAGCTTGGGGGAAAGGTCTTTTGACGAATACAGCTATTGGAAAGGGTTGGGAGCTGATCGTTATCTGATGCGCCATGAAACAGCCGATGAAGAACTTTATGAAAAACTTCACCCAGGCGACAAATTGGATAATAGAAAAGCGCATCTGCTAGAACTTAAAAGATTAGGCTATGAAGTGGGTGCAGGTTCCATGGTAGGCTTACCAGGTCAGGACGATTGGGCTCTGGCAAAAGACATCCTGTTCACATACGAGTTGGATGCAGACATGATTGGCATTGGCCCGTTCATTCCGCACCCTGACACGCCTCTTATAGATGCGCCGCAGGGAACACTGGAAAAAACATTGAAGATGGTAGCATTGACAAGACTTTTCCTGCCCGATGCTAACATACCAGCCACCACAGCTTTGGGCAGTATCCACCCGCAAGGCAGGCAAATGGCACTAAAGTGTGGAGCGAATGTTATCATGCCTAATTTCACCCCTTCACCTTACCGAGCCGAGTACGTACTTTATCCAAACAAAATATGTGTTATGGAAAACGACGTGGCCTGCGGCGAATGCACAAAAACCCTCGTAAAATCTGCAGGATACACGATAAGCTCAAGCCATGGTTATCGAAGAAGGAGGATTAAAGAACAACAATGAACAATCCAAATGAAGGACCCATGCCGCACACGGCTTTTAGAAAACACATCGCCATTGTGGGCAGACGTAACGTGGGAAAATCTTCGCTCATCAATGCCATTGCAGGACAAGATATTGCTCTTGTGAGTGATGTTCCTGGTACCACCACTGACCCAGTTTACAAGACCCTGGAAGTAAAACCACTTGGTCCAGTAACACTCATTGACACGCCTGGTTTAGACGACGAAGGGCTGCTGGGCCAGAAACGCGTAGAACGGTCGATAAGGGCCTTATATAAAGCTGACGCAGCCATACTGGTCGTAGATGGTAAGCCTGGGCCTTTCGAAGATTTCATAGTGAGTTTGCTAAGGAACCAGAGCATTCCTTTTGTCATAGCCGTAAACAAAAGCGATGTAACAGAAGAAGCGAAGATGCTTGCCAAGGATTATGAACCCTTTAGCGTGCCCGTGGTGGAAGTAGCTGCCATAAAGGGGAAGAACATATCGGAGCTCATTCAAGTACTCAGCTCCCTTTTACCTGATGAAGAAGAAAAACCTCTTTTAGCACATTTACTAGGTCAAAATAAAACTGCCGTTCTCGTAATTCCAGTAGACAAAGCCGCACCCAAAGGAAGACTCATCATGCCGCAGGTAGAAGCCATCCGAGAGATTATTGACCACGGCGGGATTGCCGTGGTAACACGTCCGCCTGAACTTAAAGAAACTCTGGGGAAACTGCACTACAACGTGGACATAGTGGTCACCGACTCTCAAGTTATCATGGACGTGGACAAAGTGGTTCCACCGCAGATT
>DMVM01000076.1 GCA_003476705.1 Coprothermobacter sp. | reverse complement strand
TTGGCTCCCCGAGAAGACAAAAAAGACTGAAGGGTTTTGGTTTCCAAACCCATCTTCTCTCCCAGTTCGTTAATAGCCATCTCAAGCAACGGTGAGGTAGTTAAACCCCTCAGGTTTTGGGACAGTGCTTCCAAAAACTCTGGAGAACGCATGCCACCGAAGTATCTTGCAGCACAGAGTTCCAAAAATTTGAACAAGTTTACCGGTGCTGAAAGGGTTTCACTAAGTTTGTTCCTGGATCTTAATGCCATTTCGTCGGGATCCACCCCCTCTGGAAGCAAAGCCACAGAGGGTTCAATATTTTGCGACAGCAGAACAAAACAGCCCTTCAAAGCGGCCATAATCCCGGCATCGTCTGAATCTAGAAGAAAAGTAGCCCTCCTAACTTTGCGGCTGAGCAAACGAGACTGCTCGGGCGTCACTGTTGTACCCAAGATAGCTACCACACTTGAGAAACCCTCTTGACTAAGCACCACAGCATCGAAATAGCCCTCCACCAATATCACAGACTTGGTCTTATCCATGCTAGGCAAAGCTTGATTAATGCCGTAAAGCACTCGAGACTTCTTGAACGTTGCCGTCTCGCCCGTGTTTAAGTACTTAACAGAGTTAGTCTCATCCAAAGTTCTTGCTCCAAATCCGATGGTTCTCCTACTTAGGTTCTCAATGGGAAAGACGACTCTTTGGCCAAAGAAGTCATTACCGATGCTATTTGTAAGCCCAGCTTTTCTCACTAGATCAGCGGAAAAACCCTTTCTAACCAAGGCTTTCTGCAAAAAATCCCGACTGGGGTCATATCCCAAACCAAAAATGCCTATTGTTTCCGGCTTTACTCCCCTGCTACTAAGGTATCTCAGTGCCAAAGCCCCACTTCTCGTGAGCAGTACGCCATTCATCAATCTGCGTGCCTCTTCCAAAACTTGCAGAATTTTCTCTGTCTCAGTATTCTCGTCTACAGAGATACCAACCTCCGTAGCGAGCATTTTTACAGCTTCACGATAACTTACATTCTCAATCTTTGAGAGAAACTTAATGACGTCACCACCTTCCCCGCAGCCAAAACACTTAAAAATACCTTTACCAGGATTGACACTAAATGAAGGTGTTTTCTCGCTGTGGAAAGGGCACAAACCAAAGTAGTTTCTGCCAACTTTTTTTAGACTCACATAGCGTGAAACTACTTCTAATATGTCTACGTTGTTCCTTATGTAAACAGCAGCTTCGTCAACGGTCATAGTGGAGCCACCAGGATTCAGCAATCCTTTCTATGAACTTATTCAAATTCAAACCCGTGGAAAACTCCGAAGCACACTTTGCATGTAAATAAGCAGCCGATACGGTTGCATCAGCTAGGGTCATGCCTCTGCTCAAAAAGAAACCAATAAGAGCGGATAAAACGTCTCCCGTACCACCTGTAGCTAACCTTGGTTCGTTAATAGGGATGACGAGCCACCTTTGGCCATCGTAGATAATGGTTCCAGGACCTTTTAACAAAACTACGTGTCCAAATCGCTCATAGAGGCGCTTCGCTGTCTCATATCGATTCCTCCTTACCTCTTCCACGCTCGTATTGAGAAGACGCGCAGCCTCACCTTCGTGGGGCGTTATCACTGCGTTTTTGGCGTGCTCAAGCACCTCTGAACGCAAACCACCAGCATCAATGACCTTTGGAAAATCTGTGGCAGCCATAGATAAAGCCAAAGATACATCTTCAAGACCCGGGCCAATAACTTTTATACCTGGTCCATCACCTTTGACTACTTGAGGAAATTCACTTATAACAAGCTCTTCCACGTACTGATCACTTTTTATATAAACAAGTCCTGCCCCCATTAGCAAAAGTGTTTTTACTACTAAAAGAGCTGCTCCAGGAAAGTGTTCTGACCCAGCCACCACACTAACTAGTCCTGCCTCTCTTTTATGGTAAGGCCTCACTATTCCACTTGCCATTATTTTTTCTGCATCGGTAGATTCAATCAAATACGCTAAACTTTCAGCATGGCTTTCGAAGAACCTACCATACCCAAGACCTTCCAGGACAAACCTGCCACCTCTCATTAAACCCAATCCAGTCACAGCATTGAGCTTCGGTAAACCCAAAAAAACTGTTAGTTCCGCCTGCGCGATGGGTTCTTCCACCATGCCTTCAGCAGGAAGTCCAGAAGGCATGTCAATGCTAACTATGGGAAGCGACAAAGCGTTCATTTCATTAATTAAAGTGGCATATACCTCTCCCGCGGGCGGTCTAAAACCATAGCCAAACAGACCGTCCACGAGCACATCACAGTCCTGCAGCTGTTTTATGTCTTTGCAAACCAGAGCTCCGTTATCCAATAAGTAAGTCAAGCGAACAGAACTCTCTAAAGAAAACACCTTAACTTTTATTCCTCTATCCAGTAGAAAACGTGCGCAGGTGAGTGCATCTCCACCGTTGTTGCCTTTGCCAGCTACCACGCCCACTGTTCTTGGATTCGCTAGACTAACAACATGCTCGGCTACGCTCCTGCCTGCAACCTCCATTAACGCAGCAGGTTCAACTTGGTAATCCTCGAAAAGAATACTCTCAATACTCCTCATGTTATTTCCAACCAGAGGAATCACACTAATCCGCCTCCCAAATGGCTATGGCTACGGCGTTATCTTTCTCGTGGCTTATGGATACCCACACCCTGCCTTGAAATTCTTGGCCAACTATTTTAGCCTCGCGTGCGGGAGAGCCGATTACAATATTCTTGAAAAGAATACTTGGAGTATTTAGTGCCTTCTTAACGGCTTCTTTGGCAGCAAAGCGAGCTGCTAAAGAAGCTATCGGCATAGACTGTTCTTCTTCAGCAAAATATTCAGCAATCAACCTTTGACCGTGTTTTGCATAAACTTTTTCAAACCGACTCATGGAAACTATGTCGATTCCCACGCCTCTTATGCCCATCATGTATAATTTATACTATATAAGCACCATTCTGGCTGCTCAAACGCGACAGTGTTGTGTTAATAGGATTTTACAGACTTATCTTTAACGGAGGTGACCCCATGACCAGGATTAGGAGAAACCTTATAAGAGCGTTGTTGTCCGGTGATAAGTCCTACTGGCAACTTATCAGATTCCAGGATGATAGTCTACCGAAATTTGAAGAAGAGCTAAATAATTTATTAACCGAAGGGATTGTTAGCACCCATGATCATCACTTCAGCTTAACTGACAAAGGAATAGCTATTGCAGCCGAGGAACACTTGTCTGCCTATGTTTCACCTGTTTGTGATGCATGCCATGGAAAGACAATCCTTTTAAAGGGGCCTCATGAGAACTGGTCAAAACAGTTCCAAGAAATAACAAAGGACCGTCCCAAAGCAATAAAGGATTATGACCAAGGTTATGTGATCACCGAAGATACCATAAGACGTGTAACACTCATACATCGTTTCGGCGATTTGGAAAACAAAGACATATTGATTGTGGGAGATGATGATTTAACATCATTAGCTCTTGGTATCACAGGACTTCCAAGAAAAGTAAAGGTGTTGGAAGTAGATAAAAGACTTGTTGAATACATCAACAAAAAGGCTGAGAGCCTGGGCTTTAAGAACATAAGTGCTGAACTTTATGACGTGCAAAATCCTTTTAGAGAAGAATTGTGTAAATCTTTCGATGTTTTTATCACAGATCCTGTAGAGACCATTGATGGTATCACTCTTTTCCTTTCAAGATGTGTAGAAGGGCTGCGCGGAGAAGATTCTACGGGCTATTTCGGTTTGACTCACTTGGAAAGCAGTAGAAAAAAATGGTACGCAATACAGAAGCGCCTCCTAGAAATGGGTTTCGTAATCACCGATATCATCAGAGATTTCCACGAGTACGACCTCGATGCCGAGGACTTACTGACACAAGGCTTCAGAGTTGTTACCGAGGCACCTGTAAACGTAGGAGCGCCTGATGTTTACTTCTACACTTCCGACTATTACAGAGTTTATGCTGTACAAGAATTGAAACCCCTCATCACCGGAACAGTAGTATTATCCGATGAGCTTTATTACGATGACGAAGCTTTTGTAACAGCCGAACGTTAAAATCCTAAAAAAACGGATTCCATTGAGGTAAGAGCCTAGATTAACCTTACCTCAATGGAATCTCTTAACTTAGTGATCTCATCAAAAGGATTTGGATTATCAAATAATGCCCATGGGTCTCGTGCCACATAATAAGCCATAGCCATGGACAAAGAAATTGTTTCCTCAGAAGCTAATCCTTCGTGAATACCGTATACCAAACCAGCAGTCAGCGCGGAGTTCGCTCCCCAAAGTGTTCTAATGTTAGGGTTTACAATTCTGGCATGATAGATCTTTCCATTCATACCAATGACATTTTCGGTATTTGACCACGAGAAACTTAAAACAGGTCTCTCTTTTAGGTACTTTTTCACCAATTCAACCTCGTCATCCAAGGAATTTATCTGGAATCCAGTAGGTCCTTTAGGGTCAAGCACTATTCCCGCATCGTTGGTGGACTCCAATACAGATTTTACAAACTGTGCGCCTGCGTTGACCACTATTCTTAAGCCCTTTTTCTCCAAGGCGTCTGCTATTTGCACGTACGCATCCTCGGACAAGCCCATAGGTACATGCCCCGCCAGAACCGCTAGATCGTTAGCATGGCTTATGCGTAGAATATTGTTTATGAGTTGCTGGACATGTTCCTCAGACACGGAAGGACCAGTTGTGTTTATCTGAGTAACAGAATTGTCGGTGCTATCCACAATTTCAATGTTCAGTCTGGTGTCAAAGCCTGGTAAAAATACAAAGTTTGCGGGCACTTTCTCCCTGGAAAGATAATCCTCCAGCGTCAGTCCAGTTCTACCAGCTAAAATGCCTGATGCCACCACAGGCCCCATGTTTAGCTTCTGCAAAATCCTCGCAATGATGACACCTTTCCCCCCTGCATTCAAACGCTCTTTTTCTGATCTAACGAACTTTCCTTTCTCCAAAGCTGGAACCGTCAGCCACATATCAATTGCAGGGTTCAATGTAACAGTTATTATCATAACATCCCTCCTTTCTCGGTTTCTGCAACTTGCATGCTAACATTATAAGCGTGAAACGCTACGTAATGATACCACTGCTACTGTTTACAGCTTTTGTAATCATGTTCATATCAGTCTTTACATCCATTGAATACATCCATGATCAGGCAGAAAAACCTTTGTCACCTTCTTTGGTTCTAAGAGGATCCATAACCTCAAGCGGAGGCGCCATCGCATATAATAGTTCGAGCATAATAAAGCGTTTATGGGGGCCTAAAGCACTTCTTGAGAGTTCCTGTAACGAAGAATTGGAGAAGATTGTGCAGCTCAAGTGCGAGGAAATACAGTCTCTGCCCCACATAAACGTGGATACTCCCTATGCCTGGGTAGAACTTCGTGAACAACGGCAGCAAGCAGACAGCACACGATTCTTGGTGGGAACACATACTCCCGGAGGCAACACCGGACTCGAGGCTGCTCTAGATCTGGTTCTGAGCACCAGATTCGTTTTCTCCAAGACCTCCACTCAACCTACGGTGGAGACAACAATCGATGCAGGTTTACAAAAAATCACCGATGATTACGTTTCGAAAATTGCAGATGAGTTGGGGCCAGAAAGAGCATGGATAGTGATCATATCAAACAAAGGGGACATTCTGGCAGCATCAGCTTTTACAAAAAACAAAGCAGGTAGTTCACCGCTATACCAAGAGTTATTTGAGCCTGGTTCCATCTTCAAGCCTTTAGTCATGGCATGGGCGCTCGATGTAGGCGCCATAGATACTTCTTTTACAGTTTATTCTCCTGGAGTTACTCAAATAGATGGGATAACCATAAGAGATTGGAAATTCCTTGGAACCGTAGATCTAACTAAGGCTCTTCAGCAGTCCAGCAATATTTACATGGCCACAGTGGCAAAGAAGACTGGCTACGACAGGTTGATAGCTGGCCTGAAACGTTATGGCATGGATGAACCTGTACTGGACTTCCCTGGTGAAGCTAGGTCCATTTTGCCTAAAAATACACAAGCCAGTCTCCTCAACGCAGGTTTTGGCCAAGGAGTCGCTCTCACACCTCTGCAATTTGTCAGAGCCTATACTGCCATTG
>DMVM01000097.1 GCA_003476705.1 Coprothermobacter sp. | reverse complement strand
ATGACAATGAACACAGCATTTCTAAGAATGTGGGAGCTATGGCTGCATATCTGGCCAAACTAAGATCTTCAGTTACATACAAGAGCATGAAAAACTTTGTCAAGAACACTCTGAGAAAGGCTGGAGCTAAGAACATTGAAGAAGCTCTTGAAAAAGCGAAGTTGGCGCTCAAGGAAGCGTTTCAGTTGGATACGTTCTTCGAAAAACTTGGAATTGTGTATTTAGGGCCATTTGATGGAAACGACTTGGAGTCGGTGCTTATAGCGCTGGAAATAGCTCAAAGTTTTGATAAACCAACGGTGGTTCACTTCTTGACAAGAAAGGGCGCAGGCTATGAGCCCGCAGAAAAGTCGCCGGTGGCATTTCATAGTGCGGCTCCATTCAATATTAGAACGGGCGAAATGAAACCTGAAAGTTCGAGAACATTTACAAAGGCGTTTGGGGACTTTATGGCTGAGATTGGCAAGGACGCTGATGTGGTTGCACTCACAGCTGCTATGACTGACGGTACTGGGCTCAGTCAATTTGCAGAGAGGTATCCAGACCGTTTTATTGATGTAGGTATTGCAGAAGAGCACGTGGTACTAACTGCAAGTGCAATGGCGTCTCATGGTCTTAAGCCTGTTGTGGCAGTTTATTCCACCTTTTTGCAACGCTCCTATGATCAACTCTTACATGACATAGCACTACCAAAAAAGCACGTGCTGTTTGCTTTAGATAGGGCTGGGCTTGTTCCGTCAGATGGCCCAACCCATCAAGGTCTGTGGGATATTGCTTATGCTTTGCACGTACCAAATAGCCGAATTTATGCCCCTTTTGATGAAGAGTCCCTTATACGGTCGTTACGGGAAGCTCTGGAATGCGATGTTCCTTGTTTTGTGCGCTACCCTAAGGCAGTACTGACACAGGTGGAGCTTGGAAACCATGGCAACTTTGTCTATACAGGTTATGGGCAAGATATCACACTGGTCGCTTATGGTCCTTTGATAATTCAGGCAGCAGATGCTTTAGATCATTTAAAGAACTACGGCATCATGGGGGAGGTTTTTGGTCTTTGGCAGGTTCGTCCCCTGCCCGATGGATTATGGGAGCAGCTTCAAGGGAAGAGAAGCATTTATATAGTCGAGGAAGGTATTAAAGACTATGGCGCTGCAGCTTTTCTGAGAAGTTTGGGACTGGAAGTGTACTCCTTGGGTGTTGCAGATCCATTTGTTCCTGCTGGAACTAGAGATCAACTCCTTCAACTGTGCCATTTGGACGCAGAGGGCATAGCAAAAAGAATAATGAGGCATGAACTGTTGCGTCGCACGCTGAAGCAGGAGAAAATAGGCTTTTCGCTATCGGAACCTTCTGTAGTACCATCGTTAGTTAGAAAAAGACCAGTTAGGTAGATCCTTTTTCATTTATCACAACATGCATAAGTGAGAATGTTTTTTTTGTTTTCCTTCCTTTTTGAATTAAACTTATAATGATGGGTGGTACAGTACATTTTAAAAGCTTTCATATCGAATCGCATCTGTGGAAGACTTCAGCTTTTGAGGTTGTAGAGCTTTTTAGACAAACGGCTCGAGCTAGGGGACTTGAGGAAACAACCTGTCAAGATGCCGATGTCTTAGTAGCAATTGGTGGTGATGGAACATTCTTGCGTACAGCGCAAATGGCTTTCACGTTCAAGAAACCTTTTTGGAGTCTTGGAACCGGGAGGCTGAACTTTCTTCCAAACAATGTTCCTGACATTCATAAAGCCATGGCAGATTTTTTCGATGGTGACTTAGAAGTAGAGTATTTACCTGTTTACAGGTGGTTACTTGGAGAGAAAGACGTATCTTCTCGATCCGGTTTTTTTATAAACGATTTGGTAGTAGCAAAACCGGGTTACGACACTACCATAACCCTTAAAGTCCTCGTAGACGGGATGGACATCATATCTGCGGTTGGTGACGGAGTTATTATAAGTACGCCTTTGGGTTCTACCGCTTATAACCTCTCAGCTGGTGGACCAGTGATGGACAGAGGAGTAAGAGGATTTTGCGTAACACCGCTAAACGCCCACCAAACTAACCTTAGGCCTCTCATAGTACCTGAAGGACGAGAAATCGGTGTGAAAGTGGTTGAAGCATACAAAGGGGCTGTAGCGGTGGCTGATGGAAGCACCAGCTGCCAGCTTCCGGTGTCAAAGGTGATCAGAATCTGGAGTTCAGGAGAAGCCGTACAACATCTTATAAACCGAGATGCTATGACTTTCTACGAGAGAGTCATTAGAAAGTTCGGTTGGTTAGGCTCATGATTTTAAGTATAAAATTCAGTGGTTCCGATGTCATTGAGGATGTTTGCCTTCCTTTTTCAGAAGGTTTGAATGTTATAACAGGCGAAACGGGTACCGGCAAGACAGTACTCATAAACTTGCTCGGCTATGCGCTGGGCTTTCCATTACAGATCCCGTTCTTTCTCAAGAAGGGACAGGTAGA
The DNA here is from genome assembly GCA_003476705.1 of Coprothermobacter sp. Classification (GTDB taxonomy): domain Bacteria; phylum Coprothermobacterota; class Coprothermobacteria; order Coprothermobacterales; family Coprothermobacteraceae; genus Coprothermobacter. The sequence continues at coordinate 1,657 of DMVM01000097.1, read as the reverse complement.
AGTTCTCTTCTCACAGGGACAAGAAGAGTACGTTGTGAAGCTACAGTTGGGTAGTAGTAGGCGAATGTTGGAATTAAACAGCCGGCGGGCTACCAAGAAACAACTTAGAACGCTGTTTCAAAACCGTGTTATTTTGTCTTCACAGTTTGACTCTAGGATATTAGAATCTTCTGAGCAAATTCTTAGTGTGCTTGATTCATTTGCCGGCTTAGGAGACCTTCACAATACCTACATTTCGGTTTTTGGCAAACTGAGTGAAGCAGTCAGCTCTCTGAGACGGTTAACGGAGCAGCTTTCTCAGTCAGCAAAAGTAAGGGAAAGTTTACAGTCAGAGCTTGAAGAACTGAGAGCCTTCGGCCCCAAAGAGGGGGAGTACGAGGAGCTAAAGAGCTTGCTACTGAAAATCAGTGAAAAGGAACACATAACTGAGGCGAGACGGCAAGTAGTTGAAATCCTTCAGGAAGAATCACCGTTTTATGAAGGTTTAAAAAGCTTGCGTGCGGCACTTTCATCTCTCAGTACGTTCTATGAGGACGCTTCTACTACTCTAAAACTTGTTGACGAACTCCGCCGCAGCTTAGAAACATTGAAATCGAGGTCGGAGGAGCTTGAAGTTAATCAGTCCAACGTTGATGAGATCAACGAACGATTGTTCAAGTATGAAAAGTACTTTCGTCGGTATGGATTTGGAGAGTCTTCGATTATTGGCAGAGTTCAGCAGCTCGAAGCAGAACTTCAGCAAATTGATAGCCTGCCCGACAAATTGGAGGAACTTAGCAAAGACAGAGAGATGCTAAAAAGTCAGCTTATTGCCGTTGGCTTGGAGTTAGCTAAAAGGCGCAGAAGTGCCGTAGAACGGGCTTTAGCAGACATGCAAATGTTCCTTCGTGAGACAAATGTGGAAGGCGATTTTTCGTGGCAATGGATACCAGTTGAGAGCAGCCCGTTGGGCTTGGAAATTCCACAGATTGGCATGGTAAGATCTGGACAATTTGTTCCTGCTTCTGCTCTTTCTGGCGGAGAAAAAAATCGACTTTTACTTGCTTTTAGAGTAGTATTTAGTTTCCTCAATTCAGTTCTCATATTTGACGAGCCTGATGCTGGTCTTGGGGGCGAAACGCTCTCTCGACTAGTAAACCTTCTTAAACGGGTGTCCGAGAATAGGCAGATCATATTAATTACTCACAATCCGCAAGTGGCAGCTGCTGCAAAGAGTCACTTCTTAGTGGAAAGAATATTAAACGATGATAAAATGCGTGTTAAAATAAATTTGTTGCAAGGTCAAAGGAGGATCCACGAAGTAGCAAAGATGATAGCTGGACAGTACGTTACTGCCACAACGCTGGAATTAGCCAGCGAGCTGGTTAACCGACTCTCAGGAGGTGAACCGTTTGGAGAAGTTTATACTGGTGATTAATCCTGGGTCTACTTCTACGAAATTAGCACTGTTCCGAGTATTGGAGAATGAAGTTGAAGTTGCAGTTGAAGAAAATGTTTCAGTGTCCGTAGATCTATTAGAGCATAAGCCTCACTATGTCGATCAAATCGACTTCAGGCTACAGCAGGTATTGGAGTTCATTGACAAACACGGTGTTACATATGACCAAATACTTTGCATCGCATCCCGTGGTGGTCCCATAAAACCATTGCCTGCTGG
>DMVM01000025.1 GCA_003476705.1 Coprothermobacter sp. | reverse complement strand
AGTCCATGCCATTACAATTGGGTCTGCATAGCCACCCATCTCAAATGGTGTCGGAGTTACATGACTGTTCACTGGACCAGTCGATTGTATGATCTGAGCGGCGGCCAGCATGTGCTCTTCATCATCCCATCTGGTACGCACTATGATGTCCGAAAAAGGAAAGTGTTCCTTAAGTGTGTTGTTCAAGCGTTCTAGCATTAGCTGCTTTGAAAGTAAAGCGTTATAAACCATTACGGGAGCCAAGAAAAATCCTTGAAAAGCACCTTTAAGGAAATTACCAGTTGCTCCTTGCTCTTTTGCTAGTGCAGGGCCAAATAAGACTTCGCTAACCTTGTCTACTAGTTCTTTCTTGCCAGCAACATAGGCACCAGTAGGCGTCACAGTACCTCCCAAATTCTTTATTAGAGAACCAAACACAATGTCTGCCCCCACCTGTGTCGGTTCTAAATCTTCAACGAACTCGCCATAACAATTGTCCACCACAATAACAGCATCAGGATTTAACGACCTAAACAGGTCGATAGCCCTCCTTAGCTCATCTATGTTCAACCCTTCGTGCCATCTGTAGCCTCCAGACCTTTGTAGCCACAAGACATCAGCATTGACTGGTTCATCGCTTGAATCCCAAATAACCCACTTCCACAACAGGTGCTTAATATTTTCAAAAACGCTATCATAAGGCTCACAAGGAGAAAAAGCAACCTTCCTTTTTGATAAACCTAGGCTCATAGCTACCAAATACGCTACATGAGTGCCAGAAGAAATGTTCGGTCTGACCAGTGAGGATTCAGCTCCGAAACAATAAGCATATGCCTTCTCGAGTTTTTCACGCCCAAAGTCATCTAAACCATAACCTGTACTTCCCAAAAGATCTGATTCAGCAAGACGAACCTCCTTAAGAGCCTTTAGTACCTTCATAGAATTTGATTCAGCAGTTCTCCAAAGTTGATTGAACAAGCGTCAAAACCTCCTTAAGTAGTGTGTCGGGAGACTTTTCAGACACATCAAACCAGACTATTGTTTTGTCTTTCCTAAGCCATTTGATTTGCTTTCTAGCGTACGTCCAATGGCTCAGAAAGACCTTTTCGACCAGTTCATCCTTGTTTTTTATCTCACCTTTCAAATACGAGCAAACTTCTTTATATCCGATTTGGTTAAGACATGGAAGATTACCATTACCAGTCTTGCTCAAAATATCTTGCACTTCTTCTATGAGTCCAGCGCTGATCATGTAATCCACGCGATCCTTCAGTCTACTGCGATAAAGGTCCCTCGTCATTTTTAGACCTATCTTTAGGTTTGTATCAAAATCAAGTTTATTAGTAACAATAGCTTCCGTTGGTTTAAATCCCAATTCGGCTATTTCCAAAGCTCGAGTTAGTCTTCTAATGTCCCCTGGAAGTATATTTTTTTCTCTTTCTGGATCAACTTTTCGAAGTTCCTCTCTGAGGTATTCTTCACCGCAGACTCTTGCCTTTTCTTCTACTTTTTCCCTAACAGTACTATCACTAGGGACGGCAGAGAAAGAACGTTCTCCAACAAGTGCATAGTAGTAAAACAGTGTTCCAGCTACAACAATCGGCATTACTCCCTCAGCCCAAAGATCTTGCAAGATAGAAGAGCAATCACAAACAAACGCGCCCACAGAATACACTTCCTGGCATTCAAGGATATCGATAAACCAATGCCTCACACGGCCTGTGAACTCTTTAGGTGGCTTCGCTGTTCCAATTGTGGTAGCTGTGTAAAAAGATCCCGTATCCACGGAGAGGATATTAGCCTTATCCAAAGAACATGCTAAGCGAAAAGCCAAGTCTGTTTTTCCGACACCAGTTGGGCCAAGAATACTAATCAGCGGCTTCCCCATACAACACCCATGATTTTGCTTCATTAATCCTAACATCAACAAACTCGCCTGATGAAACATGACGAATACTCGTAAAGACTACAGTTTTATTTGTAGGAGTTCTACCTATGAATTTACCAGTGGTTTTGTCTTCCCGGTCTATCAAAACTTCTTGTAAGGTTCCCACGTATCGCTGGTTGATACTATAGGAAATTTTTTCTTGAAGTCTGAGGAGCTCATCATAGCGAGCTTTAGCCACCTCACCAGGCACAAAGGAAGCCTCTTGACGGGCAGCTGCAGTACCTGGTCGTGGAGAGTAAATCGCCATATAGACAACATCAAACTCCATTTTTTCGAGGAATTTAAAGGTGTTTTGGAAATGCTCATCAGATTCTCCTGGGAAGCCAACGATGAGGTCTGTACCGATCGCCACATTAGGCACACTTTCTCTTATAAAACCAACTAATTCCGCAAACTCACTTGTTGTGTACTTCCTATTCATACGCCTCAGTATTTCATCATCGCCAGACTGCAAAGGCAAATGGTAATACGGTGTTACCTGAGGAAGATTAGCCAAACGGGTAATATCATCTTTTTTGAAATTGGCTGGATGAGGCGACATGAACCGCATCCTTCTTACGCCATCGATAGTGGCAACTCGTTCAACCAAGGAAACAAAATCCCACCCGCTGAGGTCTTTACCATAATCATTGACATTCTGGCCAAGTAGAGTAATCTCCACAGCGCCGTTGTCTACACACCTGCGTACTTCCTCTAGTATGGACTCTGGATCCCTCGATTGAACGCGACCTCGGGTGAATGGTACTATGCAGTAAGTACAAAAATCAT
>DMVM01000128.1 GCA_003476705.1 Coprothermobacter sp. | reverse complement strand
ATTAGGGAGGTGGCTAGTAGTGAGTTGGAGATGTAGGGTGTTATCAAAGTGGATTGCTGTGATAATTGTTTTTGTTACAATTGCCGCTGTGGCTATTCCTTTGCCAGGTGAAGCGGCAACATACTCTGATCTGCAGAAGAAGAATGAGCAGCTTGAACAACAGAAAAAAGCAACCCAGCAACAGCTCAGCGAAGTTAAAAGTAAGACTCAGGACGCTTTCCAGGCGCTAGTTGAACTGCAAAGCCAAATAGAAAAGTTGGAGCAGCAGTCTTCTTCTTTAGTTCAAAGACGTCAGCTACTTGAGGGGCAAATCGCCACATTGGATAGTCAAATAAGAGATCTGGAGAAGACAATTGAAGAAGAAAGAGCTAACTTGGAACAGACATTAGTGACCATGTATAAGTGGCAAAAAGTGGCCCCCTCTGCACTGGTTTTAGTGGTAACTTCTTCAGTAAATCCAGAACTGGCAACCTATGCCTTGGAAAAAGTTCTCACAAACCAGAATGACAAGTTGGAATCATATGAAGACAATGTGGTCAAACTTCAGGCTAAGCGAAAGGAAATTGCAGAAGCAAAGAATGAAGTTGCGCAGACAATCGAATCGCTTCAAACCCAACTAGCAACCTTGCAGAGTAAATACGAAGAAAGAGAATCTTTGTATGCTCAGCTTAAGAAGGAACAAAACAAATATGCTTCGCAGCTGGCCATGATAGAGCAGCAGCAACGAGAAGTGAGTGCTGAGATACAACGAATGCTCTCGTCAACAAAGCTCAGTAGTACTGCAAATTCTACTGGTTTTATTAAGCCAATGTCCGGCGTGGTGACAAGTCCGTTTGGGTGGCGCATAAATCCACTAACAGGTAGAGGAAAAGATTTTCATACTGGAATCGATGTTGCCAACCAATATGGAACACCAATAAAGGCCAGTAGGACTGGCGTGGTTATTTGGGCAGGTTGGAAGACGGGTTATGGGTTGTGTGTTATCATGGACCATCAGGATGGCTATGGTACTGTTTACGCCCATATGTCTCGCATAGCTGTGAAGTCGGGACAGAAGGTCTCTGCTGGCACTGTAGTTGGATACGAAGGTTCTACAGGTTGGGCAACAGGCCCGCATCTGCATTTTGAGATAAGAATACAGGGTGAGCCAACTAATCCTGCTAAATTTGTGCAATTCTGAGGTGATTCATGAATAAAAGAAGTGTAAGCGCTGGGGTCGTTGTACTAATACTCGTGCTAGGCATTACAGCTGGTTATGTCCTTGGTTTTCTTACCAGCGGTCGCCCCATTGTTCTGCAGGCAGGTGATTATCGTCTTCTTGATGAGCTGAAAGCCGTGCTTCAAGAGCGGTATTACACTGATTTACCCTCAGATGAAGAGCTACTCTATGGTTCTGCTAAGGGCTTGACTGCGGCTTTGGGTGATCCCTGGACGGAGTATCTGACACCGGAAGAGATTTCAATGCTTCAAAGCGATTTAGAAGGGACTTACACGGGCATTGGAGTAGTAATCAGCAAGACAGGCGACCAGATTGTGATTCAAACAGTTTTTCCTAATACGCCTGCTGCTAAGGCTGGTTTGAAGGCAGGGGATATTATCTTGGCAGTTGATGGAAAAACTTTGGATCAAGTTTCAGTGGACGTGGTTTCTTCCATGGTTAGAGGCAATGCGGGTACTTCTGTCACACTGGAAATTCTCCGTGATGGGCATACACTTTCATTTGATTTGAAGCGAGAAGAGGTATCCATACCTGCTGTTACCGACAGCAAGATGGTTACCCCGACAGTTGGTTATATAAAGCTGATGCAGTTCTATGACAACAAAGCTTCTTCTGAATTTAAAAGTGCTCTTGTTCAGTTAAAAGGGGAAGGTATGACCTCTTTAATAATCGACTTAAGAGATAATCCAGGAGGCATGCTTGAGGAAGCGCGCAAAATTGTAGGTTACTTTGCCCCTGCTCAGGTTGTTGTATATGAGAAAGATAAGCAGGAAACAAAACCGTTGAAGGCACCTGGTGGAGCGAAATTGTTTGAGGGCAATGTTGTAATTTGGGTGAATGGTGGTTCTGCTTCTGCTTCTGAGATTGTAGCGGGAGCTTTACGGGATCTCATTGGTGCTAAGTTGGTAGGTGAAAAAACCTTTGGAAAGGGAGAAATTCAGACCATCGAACCACTTAGTGAAGGTGCGGTAAAAGTGACAGTTGCCGAATACTTGACACCTAACAAGACTGCTCTTAACAAGGTTGGGTTGGCTCCCGACGTGCAAGCTACTGCTACTGATGACGCGAAGCTTTTGGAAGCATCGCTGGAAGTCTTCAAGTAGTATCTAAAACGGTTTCCTCAGAAGCTGGCTCCACTACCATAGTCTGAAAATTCTTGTACAGGACAAGTCCCTTCTTATTTTTTGGATGGCGCCAAACATTTTTTATTTGTGTGTAAACCACCTCTACCTTGTTTTCAGCAGACTTGGAACTGTGGAAAGCAGCAAGCTTGGCTGCTACCCGAGCAATCTCATCTGTAAGAGAACTCGTTCTTACAACTACGTGAGATCCGGTTCCCTCCTTGACATGGAACCACCAGTGTTCAGGAGCCGAAGAAAACGTTACAAAATCATTTCCAGAGGCAGATAGCCCAATGTAAATGGGCACACCGTCAAGCAATATTCTTCTATAGGGATAGCGCTGAGCCTTTGCTGACGTCTCCTTTCTAGAAAATCTCGCCTTTTTTGTTTCACCGCTTAAAAGCTGTTTTTCAGTTTTCTTTGCTTTTTCAAAGAAATTTTGAGCAGCTTCCACTGGGGTATGAAACTGAGAAAGATTGACACTGGTTTCTTCCCCCGTGACCCAGTCTTTAATCAGCACTTCTCCTTTTGTATCCAGTGGCAGTGAAAGCAGTGCTTGTCCCCAACGCTTAAGCTTACCAACCCGTTCTTCGATTTCCTGTTTATCAACGGGTCCACGCTGTTCCCACTTTGTCTCTTTCCGCGCCTCCTTCCTTTTTATGTTTTCGTAGTATGATTCAATTTGTTTGCTTACCTCTATGGAAGCCAGATCTAAAGCTGTTGTAGTAGCAGAAGGTGTCGGCCAAGCCAGTTCATGCGCCACCACCATATGGGGGAGGTCTGTTCTACTTAAGTGCTTCTGCAAAAGATGTCGTGCGTGCTCTGGTACGTTTTCAATTATTTCTTTTCTTAATGGATGGTAGGTGTTTTTTGCGCTTTCTGGTTTAGGCGGGAAAAGATATCTTTTCCCCAAAACAAATGAGCGCTTTCCTGCTCCGATTAACCTTGTGGAAAAGATGATATTGTCATTTTCAAGGATGAGGAGTGTTGCATAGTTAGGAATGAGTTCCACAACTAGTTGCCTGTTTATGATCTTAAGCCGATCGCTTAGTTGAAAAACTATGATCCGCTCTTCCTCTACACTTCTTATGGCATCAATGGACAGATTTCCAATCATTTGGCTAAGCTTTCTTTCCTTTTTGTCCGTAGGTAGAAAGGTCTTGCCTATTAGGGGTGAAGGTTGCAACAAAGAGATAAGTAGCGGTCCCTGAGTAGTATCTAGTTGATAAAAGTAAACTTCACAAAGAACTGCATTTATACGAGCACCGCGAAAAGAGCTTTGAAGATCTCGCGCTAAGTAGGATAAATAGAAACTATCAATTTTCATTCCAGGGTGTTTGGGAGTAATCTTCTTTACGCACAATGCCTGAAGGCTGCAAACCTTCTAGGAAACGTAGTATGTTCTCACAAGCCATAGTGAGCATTCTTTCTTGAGCATATTCTGTAAGTCCAGCTGTGTGCGGTGTCATGATTACATTTGGCAGGTATGAAATGGAGATGTGCTGTTCCACAATAACTGGCTGCAGACTCAACTTTTCATTCCACCAAACATCGGAAGCATACACGGAAGTGGGGTTTTCCTGAAGCCAAACCTTTAGTGCTTGCGGTTCTACGATGGCTGCCCTTGCTATGTTGACGATGACACGCGTACCACCTAACCGAGACAAAACGTCTTTATCAATCATGTGATACGAATCTCGGTTCAAAGGCAGTGCAATAACAATTAGGTCGCCATAGGGCTCGCTAGACCAGTCGGCAGAGGACGCTACATTATCAAAGTCTTCCGCTTGGTTGCCACTTCTTGAAACGCCAACAACGCGCATGCCAAAAGCTTTTAGTCTTCTAGCGATCGCTTTGCCTATGCTTCCTGTACCCAGTATTACTGCTGTGAGAGAATCCAGGTCTTTGCTAACGCGTCTTTTCCATAGATCCATTCTCATTTCGTTCTGGTAAAAAGGTATAAACTTAAGAGCCGAGAGTGCCAAAGCTAAAGCCATATCCGCTACCGCTTCTGAGTTTGCACCAGATCCACTAGCAACTATTACGTTATCCGGTATCAGACTCCATGGCAAATGATCAACACCTGCCATAAGTGATTGGATGAATCTTAGATTCTTCATGTTTGGTATGAGCGCGTCAAGGTCGGGAGTTTTTGGAGAATAGAGGAGTATTTCCGCTTCTTCCAAGTTTTGCCATGGCGGAACCTCGAATTCTGCATCGGGAAGAGTATTACGTATAAGCTCGAAATCGCTTTGAGTCGGTACCCAGTTCAAAAGGATTTTTGGCATAATTCATTCGCACCTCCTGGTTATGTTTATATGTTATCAGAATTTTCTGCCTAATACGGTTGATGTGGCGATCAGAAACGTATGCGTTTTACGGTACGATGAAGCTGTAGAGTACTTGCAAATACGGAATCCGTGTTTTATAATAGAACAGCAGCAGCCGGCGTAGCTCAATCGGCAGAGCAGCTGATTTGTAATCAGCAGGTNNGTCCCAACGCCGGCTCCATTTTGTTTGCCCCGTACACTTACCCACTTTAAGTTAGCTAGAGTTTCCTTGATGTTATTCGGGCAATGGATTCAGATAACTAAGTGGTTAGATTAGGTTTAGCGGTATATCAGGAGTTTGCCAACTACCCGTGGGCGTTGCCTGAAGCAGTTCTGCAATATGCATATAGTGCTTTGGATGAAAGGGGAATCTTGTTTTTAACAAGCTTTTGAAAGTTCGTGGCTTTGAGAAGATTTCTCATGTT
>DMVM01000101.1:2626-5736 GCA_003476705.1 Coprothermobacter sp. | reverse complement strand
TGGTGGAGGAGCCCTATGTGAGAGGGACCATAGTAGTTCCATCAGAGTACGTGGGCTCTGTTATTCAACTTTGTGAGGGCAGACGTGGAAAAATGCTTCACATGGATTACATATCGCAGCAGCGTGTTTTACTCGAATACGATTTGCCTTTTGCAGAAATCATAACTGATTTTTACGACCAACTTAAAAGCGTAACACGTGGATATGCATCCTTCGACTATGAGCACATCGGTTTCAAGGAAGCTGATGTGGACAAAGTAGAGGTTTTTATTAACGGTAAAAAACTAGATGCTCTTACGTTGCTTGCCCCTAAGAGTGAAGTACTCAGGGTCGCTAGGCAAGTAGCATTAAACTTGAAACATACCATACCAAAACAGCTGGTGGAAGTTGTAATTCAGGTAAAAGCAGGAGGTAGAATAGTTGCCCGTGAGACCATAAAACCGCTTCGTAAGGACGTTTTGGCAAAGTGCTACGGAGGAGATGTTAGTAGAAAGAAGAAACTTCTAGAAAAACAGAAGGCTGGAAAGAAGCGTATGAGACAGTTCAATCAGGTGGACATACCCCAAGAAGCATTCTTGTCAGTACTTAAGGCTGATACTGAATAATGAACAAAGGCCTGTATCTTCACATTCCTTTCTGCTACACAAAATGCCCATTCTGTGATTATTACAGTATTTCCAATGCTCCAGAAACGTGGCTGGACAAATTCACTGATGTGATAGTCGATCAGCTTAGGCAACTCCCGACAAAACTGGATACGCTTTATGTTGGTGGTGGAACACCTTTGGCCTTAGGGCAGTCCAGGTGGGAAAGAATACTACAAAACTTTCCCGAAGCAGAGGAAAGGACCATCGAACTCAACCCAGAAGACGTGAAGAAGGAGAATTTTCCTTTGCTTACGCACTTTACACGCCTTTCGGTGGGTGTGCAGTCTTTTTCAGACTCTGTACTTAAGACACTGGGGCGTGACAAGCTTGATTATGAAAAACTGCTGGATTTACTAAGTAATTGGGATGTAAGTGTGGATCTTATGGTGGGTGTACCAGGTCAAACCCGTGATGAGGTGTTGCGGGATTTGATTTCTGTGGTTGCACTTGGTGTACCTCATATTTCCGTATATCCTTTGGAAGTGCATGAGGGAACCTCATTTTGGGGGTATTACCGCGGGTGGGAATGGGACGATGCTGATTTGTTACTCATGGTGGAGAAATTCCTTACCGAGCACGGTTATGAACACTACGAGATTTCAAACTATGCCAGACCAGGACACCAATGTCTTCACAACAAAATCTACTGGCAAGACGAGGAGTATTACGCTTTAGGACCTTCGGCTGCAGGGTACGTACATGGTGTAAGGTATAAATGGGTGTCAAATATGAGGCTTTATGTGGAAAGTGCTAAACTTGGTGAACCCACATATGAAGAGTATACGGCCTTATCTTGGGAAGAGCAGCTTTCAGAATATGCCATCATGAACCTACGGCTTCTCAGTGAAGGTATCAGAAAAGTGGATGTGGAAAAGCGTTTTGGTGAAAAGGCCTGGAGCATAATACTTAGCCAAGCCGAAGGTAACGCTTTTTTGAATATAGAACCAGATAAAATCACAGTGAAGAATTGGCTTTTCTTTAATAGAGCTGCCGAAGCTTTTGTCTAGCTATTCAAGGTAATTATTGCTGTATGTTGCTGTAGCGGGAGATCCTTCTTACTTAATCAACTCCGCACGTAAAAGAATTTCTTCCACTTTAGCTGGTTCGTCTGCTAGGAGGGGTGGCCTGCACGGAAGATTTACAGGAAGTTGAAACCACTGGGCAGCAGCTTTAATGGCTCCCGCAAATGAGTTGCAACGGCTGTATACCATGCTAAAAACAGCTATTTGTTTGGCAAAACCAGCGAAGGCCTCCATGTCTCCTTGTTCGTAAGCTCTCATGAGTGCCAAATAAACTGACGGAATTACGTTTGCGCCTGCTACTATGCCGCCATCTCCCCCGAGTAGTAGATTCGTGGGCAAGTAATGATCAAAACCCACCAGTACCGAAAAAGAAGGATACTTTTCCTTAACCGCAAGTATGTCCAGTAAGTAGGTAAGGCTATCTCTGGTAACCTTTATGCCGGCTGCAAGTTTTTCTTTAGCGAGCTTTTCTACCAGACTGGGAGGCAAGGGGTTGCCAGTAGCACTTGGAATATCGTACAGAATTAAGGGCAGGCGACTTCCCTCCGCAATGGCTTTAAAGTGTTGATACAAGGCTTCTTCACCGAACGCACCGTAATATGGAGGAGCTGCAACTACTGCATCAAAGTTCATTTCCTGAGCTATTTTTGCCAGTTTAACTGAATGTTCAGTACTGTTGCTGGTTACCCCCGTAAGCAGAGCACTTGAAGCGTCTTCCAACTCTTCTGCCGCTAATTTCATTATCTGTATCTGTTCGTCAGGAGACATGGAAAAAAACTCTGAAGTCGATGCATTCACGAAAATACCATTCACGCCTTGGCTGAGAAGATATTGTATGTGGGCTCTCATACTCTGCAAATCCAGAGAAAAATCCTCATTAAATGAACTTACTAGTGGCACTATGATGCCCCTCAGCATACTGATAAACACCTCCCTATCTTGTTTACATTTTAATACTGTTCTTTCTCTGTGCACAGAGATATGGAAAAGCTGCCATCACTGTGCGAACATTTGCTACGAGGGGTGGCTTTGTTCAGTGCGGTCTTTTGCTATCATATGTGGTATGAGCTATCATGTCTGTCCGCGAGACTGCTATGATTCCTGTGGCATGATTCTTCGAAACGGAAGATTGATCGGTGACCCTAATCATCCTTTTACCTCCGGATTTACTTGTGGTAAAGCCGCTCTTAGTTTGAGGCAAGTAAGTGATCCGGAGAGGATTACAAAGGCGCTGGTAAGAACGAAGAAAGGTTTTGAAAAGATTTCCATCGACAAGGCTATAAGCATAGCAGCTGAAAAACTCTCCTCGAACAAAGTTTATCGAATTGACTATTCAGGACATATGGGCTTACTTTCAAGGTTTTTCCACCAGCGTCTGCTAAGAAGGTTGGGCGCACCTGAGTTAGTTTGGGACATTTGCTCCACTGCTGGCGATGTTGCT
>DMVM01000101.1:0-2610 GCA_003476705.1 Coprothermobacter sp. | reverse complement strand
ATCATCTGGGGAGCCAATGTGGCGTACTCTTCCATTCATGCTTACACTTGGGCTAAACAGACTGGTGAAGTCTTTGTCATAGATCCAGTCAAAACACCCACAGCAGAATCATTTTTCCATGTTCCGGTAAACCCTGGCGGTGACGTAGCGTTATCACTTCAAATACTTAAAGAACTGGACGCTATGGGATACGAGGTACCTTTTTGTGTTGATGACTTTGGCAATTTGGAGCAGACATCAGGTGTTAGTAGCAAAACGGCTCACTTGTTAGCTTCTAAGCTTGCGAATAGCAGCCGTCCATTTGTTTTTATAGGTTATGGGTTTCAGCGGCAGTGGAACGGTGCCATGGCAGTGCGTCTTGTAGCTTCTATTCTCAGCGTAATTGATCAATCTGACCGATTCTACTTTGATAGGCCTTATTATGGGATCGACGTTGATTATATAAGGCTTAAAGGTCAGGAACCAAGCAAAGAAACCCTGAGCTGGACGCTGTTAAGCAAGCAATTAGAAGGTGTGACAGATGCCACGTTTTTAGTTTTGAATGCCAATCCTCTAAACACGCTTCCAGGTCGTCGACAACTTCTAGAAACATTTCAAAACAGCAGGAATACGGTCATAGTGCACGACATGTTTATGACAGAATCAGCTCAGACAGCGGATGTAGTCTTACCAGCGAAGCATTACTTGGAGTTCGAAGATCTGGTTGCTTCCTACGGTCATCGGTTCCTGGCGTTCAATGAAAAGGGTTTGGAGCCTCCTCCAGATGCCATGTGCAATATGGAGCTTGCAAGAGAATTGGCACGTCAACTAAAGCTGGAGCAAAGTGAACTTTATGAAACTGATAGGGAAGTCATTAACGGTGCTTTGAGAAATCTGGACATCAACTACGAATTTATGAAAGAGCACAAAACTTACAGACTCCCTGATCCAGCAAAACCAGGTCCGGTAAATTGCCCTGAAATTGCTCAGATCAGGCACTCTTTATACAAGTCATCGGAGGGAAGCTATATGTTACTGACTCCAGTTGGCAGGTTAAGGATTCACAGTCAGTACGCTAATTTACTTCAGGAAGTGCCAATGCTGGAGATAAATCTTGAAGATGCTAAAAAGTTGCGTATAAGTGACGCAGAGCAAGTTATCATTAAAAATAACAGGGGATCTCTTGAGGTAGTGTGTAAAATCACAGACAAAGTGCCACCTGGAGTTGTGCGTTTGGAGCATGGGTTCTGGGCTGATGTGGAGAAGCCAAATGTGAATGACTTAGTAGAACCAACTCTGCAAGAATATGGTGGGGGATCACAGATTATGTGGACTTTTGTCAACATTGAGAAAGGAGAATAGGGCGTGTACTTGGAAAAAGTCAAAAATGGGTTAAGGGACAAAAGAGCGGGGGTGAACTACCACATACCCAAGCATTGGATGCCTTGTGGCTACAAAGGACGCGTTTGTTTCGATGGTGTAAGGTTTAAAGTTGACCCATATGAGTTCTTTGAGGAAATGCTCAAGGGCCTTGATGCGTACAGCTTTTCAGTGAAGTCAGATAGTATTTACGTGGCATTCCCAAGAACCACAAGTGCTTATAACCATAAAGGTTTTGGTCTCTTTGAACCGGAAGATCCGCTAGGATACCGGGAATCAGGTACATTCCTTAAGATGATGGCCGTTGCTCTCCATGCCAAACGAATGCACTTTGACACTATGTACTTACTACCGGTTAGTATGCACAGTAACAGGTTCAAGAAAGGAACTGTGGGGTCTCCTTATGCTGTGAGTAATCCACTGCGCATAGCTGATTACTTAGCAGATCCATTACTGGAATTGAGTGCAGAAGAGCTTTTTGGTGCCTTCGTCGAGTTTTGCCACAGCATGGGGATGAAAGTAATCTTGGATTTTGTTCCAAGAACTGGTGCTCGCGACAGCGATCTTATCTTGGAGCATCCCGAGTGGTTCTACTGGATTGATGTTGCCAGTGTAGGGAAATATGCTCCACCCAAGGCGCCTGAACTGGGTTTTAGGCAATTATCTGATGAGGATATGGCTTACTTGTATCAGCGTCAGGATGTAAGGAACTTTCTTAGCTGTTTTCGGTGGTCCCCTTCCTATACTGAGCCGGAAAAATGGGATAACTTTGTTAGAGCAAACAGGGGAAAGGATTTTCTTCCCGAGCTAGTGAAAACCTTCGGCGTCATAACTCCTCCAGGGTTTAGTGATTGGATTAATGATCCTCAGCCAACATGGGACGATGTTACGTTCTACCGACTATTTTTGGACCATCCTGATGTAGCAAAACCCTTTGTGGGGGATGATCAGCCACCTTACGTGCTTTTTGACGTGATTAAGGCTAGCCGCTTCCCTGGTTCGAAGCCCAACGCGGAACTTTGGGACTACTTATCAGGCATTATTGCGTACTATATTGAGAGATTTGACATTGATGGTGCACGCATTGATATGGGTCATGCTTTGCCCAAAGAATTAGAGCAGCTAATGATGGAAAGAGCCCTTAAAATAAAGCCTGATTTCATGCTCATTGCTGAAGAACTCAATCCTGAAGGTGATGTTAAGGCTAAAGAGTCAAATTATGGAGCAATTATAGGTAATAGTTGGTGGATG
>DMVM01000137.1 GCA_003476705.1 Coprothermobacter sp. | reverse complement strand
AAATGAAGAATACTGGCGGAGCTACTATTTGTTTCTTTGGCGACGGTGCTTCTAACCAGGGAGTCTTTCATGAGGGTCTTAACCTTGCCACCATATGGAGGTTACCTATAGTCTATCTGGTTCAGAATAACCAATATGCTGTGTCAACTCCAGCTTCTTACGCGGTTTCTGTGAAGAACATTTCCGAAAGAGCTAAAGGTTATGGAATACCGGGAGTGACAATTGACGGAAACGATGTACTGGCAGTTTATGAGGCGGTTAGCGAAGCATTGAAGAGAGCAAAAGAAGGTGAAGGTCCTACTTTAATTGAGGCTGTCACATACAGGTGGTACGGCCATCATGCGGGGGCGGGAGCTGACGAACAAATGGGATGGATCTACAGGCGTGAGGAAGAAGTTGAAGAGTGGAAGAAGAAAGATCCTATCGCGAATTTTGAGAAAAAACTGATGGATCAAGGAATACTTACCGAAGAGAAGAAAACAGAGATTTGGGACAAAGTGAATAAACAGGTTGAAGAAGCCGTAGAGTTTGCAGAGTCCAGTCCATTCCCGGATCCAAGTGAAGCTTTCACAGATGTTTACACGGATCTTGTGCTTCCTTAGAAAGGGGGGATTGTAATGAGTCAGAAGATGTTCGTGCAGGCAATAAATGAAGCTTTAAGAGAGGAGCTCCGGCGAGACCCTAATGTGTTTATGATGGGAGAAAACTTGGAGCTGGGCATGTTTGGTGCTGAGACAGGGCTATTTGAAGAATTTGGGTTTGAGCGGATAAGGTATACACCTATTTCTGAAGCCGGGTTTACAGGGCTTGCCACAGGTGCGTCACTATTAGGGATGAGACCTGTGGTGGAATATGGAGCAGCTAGTTTCATGTACGTGGCAGCAGACCAAATGATTTCAGTTGCTGGGCGCCTAAGATACGCAACTGGGGGAGATGTATGTGTTCCTGTTACTTACCTGGCTATGAGCATGGGTAGTGGAGGTGCTGGCCCTCAACACTCAGATAACATATGTTCACTGTTTGTCCACTATCCGGGATTCAAAGTAGTGTATCCCTCTACACCATATGACGCCAAAGGACTGCTTAAGAGTGCCATACGCGATGATAACCCAGTAGTCTTTGCCTACGACATAAGATCTGCTATGTTGAAAGGTGAGGTGCCAGATGAGGAGTACTTAATACCCATAGGCAAAGGCGACATAAAAAGAGAAGGTAAAGACGTCACAGTGGTGGCTGCCGGATCTACGAACACAATGGCCCTGGAGGCTGCCGAAGAATTAGCTGCTGAGGGCATCTCAGTAGAGGTTGTTGATCCAAGGACTATAAAACCTTTGGACAAAGAACTAATTCTGAGCTCGCTCGAAAAAACAGGGAGATTGGTAGTCTGCTTAGATGACTACAGAGATAGTTCCTTTGCTTCGGACGTGGCTGCCATTGCCGCTGATGAGGGATTCAAATTCTTGAAAGCTCCTGTTAAGCGAGTTGCTAGGGCACAGGTGCCACCTCCATATACAACTGTACTTGAAAGAGAAGTTTTGCCGGACAAAGACAAAATAGCGAAGGCTATTAGAGAAGTACTGCAGTAACTACAGCTAATTCCAAGGAACTATGAAGAACAGAGTGGCGGCAAAAATGCCGCCACTCTTGTTTCAAGACGACGGTTTGACACATCTGGCTGTTGTATCTGATACTTCGAAGAACTGCAAACGAGGCCCACCCAATCGTCAGATAGCTGTCTTAAGGGGGGTGCCGAGTAAAGCACCTAGGCAGCGAGCGGGGGTTAATGAAAAACCCATGTATAAAGCTTTGCTTAAGTTTCCTATGACGAAGGGCAGAGAACTAATGAGCGATTTGCTCCCCCGAGGAGTTGGGCATTCTTAGCTGTTCCTCCTAAGTGAGTTTTTTATATTTGAATAACGCTTTTTTGAGGGGAAGGGAGAAAGCAGTAACTGCACACACGCTACTGCTGTACACGAAAATTACTTTCATTGTTAACACGTTCAGAAGCAGGCTGATGCTGAACGGCTCTGGGATGAGCGTTCCTGCTTGAATTTCACGTTGTGATAACGTTATAGAGTTCACGGGGTGCTAAAGTTGAATTAGTTACCTTCTTTATTCCTTCGAAGCACACATTATGCGAAATGGGGTGAGCATGAATGATTAAGCTTATCGGCATCTTGATTGTTGTCGTAGGGTTTGTATTCAGAGTAGACGCCTTGCTCATTGTTCTAATTGCTGGTGTAGTAACGGGTTTAGTATCTGGTCTCGACTTTATGGAGATTCTAAGTATTATGGGAAAAGCTTTTGTAGACAATCGCGCCATGTCTTTGTTCGTGCTGACGTTACCTGCTATAGGCTTGGCAGAGAAACATGGTTTAAGAGAGCAAGCTGCCAAGTTGATTAGCTCCATAAAGGCTGCTACTGCGGGAAGGATTATGTCTTTGTACTTGGCTCTTAGGGTTCTTATTGGAGCTTTGGGACTGAGGTTAGGAGGACATGCTCAGTTTGTAAGACCTTTGGTGGCACCAATGGTTACAGGCGCTGTGCAGGCAAAGTATGGGATTGAAGAAATACCAGAAGATCTCTACGAGGATCTAATGGGTTATTCCGCGTCTTCTGAGAATTATGGGAACTTTTATGGTCAGAATATCTTTGTTGCTGCCAGTGGCTTACTTCTCATCCAAGGCGTTTTCAAAGAGGCTGGCATTGAAGTGGACCTTTTGACCATGTCAAGGTACGCCATACCAGTTGGTATCTTTGCCATCATCTATGGAGTATTACAGTACCTTATGTTGGATCGCAAAATTCAGAAGTATTTTAGTGAAAGGAAGGTGAATGCAA
>DMVM01000116.1 GCA_003476705.1 Coprothermobacter sp. | reverse complement strand
ACAGATTAGCCCCATGGGACCTCATTCCCATATTGTCTTACCTGTTTTTGCAAGGGAAGTGCAGGTACTGCGGTGAACCCATATCCTGGCAGTATCCCGTAGTTGAAACCATTACTGGCTCACTGTTCGCTGTGGCAAGTTTCCTACCTTTGCCCGAGATGATCTTTTTCATCATCTTTGTGTGTTTTTCCATGGCAATAAGCTGGATTGACCTGGAGACCATGCTCATCCCAGAAGTGCTCATCCTTCCGTTAATTGCAGTTCTCATATTAAGTAGAACTTACACATATCAGTGGTTCATTCTCACAGGTGCTATCGCCCTCTTCTTGATCCACCTAATCATTCATTTGATTGTTCCTGATGGTTTTGGCATGGGCGACGTGTTCTATGCAGCCGCCGTGGGTTTAATGCTCCCACCCCATCTGCTGCTTGTGTGGTTTGTTACAACTTACGCATTAGGTACCATCGTTGGCCTGGGATTAATTGCCTTAAACAAAATGGGGCGAAAGACACCTTTGCCTTTCGCCCCAATCATGTTTGCTGGAACCCTTATTACGTACTTTCTTGGAAGTTACATTTACAACTGGTATCTTACCTTGTTCTTGTGACTTCAAACAAGTTCAGGAAAACCAACAGAAACCACGTTTATGCCTTTCTTTTTAAGTTCCCTAAGGAAGATTAGTGCACCTACGTAATCACCGGGCATGTGACCTGTAAGTACTAAAACGCGGTCAGGGAAGTCCGCTTTAAGTTTTTGGAACTCCTGAGGAGCAATGTGCATATAAACCACACCAGGGAAACCATGGTCAAACCAAACCTTAGCAACCTTGTACCCACCATTGGTGAATGCTCCTATGAGCACGGGCAGTCTATCAACCTTCTGCTTTGGATCGCCCATGATAGTTTCCACTTTCACAGGGCTGTGGGGAAACGGATCAATCTGATTTATCTCATGGACAATATCAGAAACTATGGCTGGGAGCATATCATCGATAGTCTTTTGAAGTGTTTTACGGGTAATTTCGTCAATGGGAACGTGAACGTTCATGAAAGGCATATTCAGTAGCTTCGCCATACCCACAACGCGCGTGAAGTTCTCCGTTTTTGACTGAATGTGCAGATCCACCAGTTTATCAGCAATTGCGCTGTGGGCTTCCTCAGCCGGTATGCCTGCCTGCATCATGAAGGTGGCATGCCTCTTGTAAATATCTTCATAGCGTAGTGCTGCATTGGGTGGGTGATGTGCTATGACCAAATCAAAACCCTGTTGCTTGGTCCAGAGCAGTTCCTCCACGCCAATATCAATACCAAAAAAGACGTTTTTGATACCCTTCCCTTCAACGTATATGCCTGAGTCAGCTGGTTCAACCTCCAGCTGAGACATTTCCATTGCCAGCTCCATGATTTCCTGTGTAGTCATCATCTATTTGCACCTCCTAATGCTCCCACAAAAGCCTTACCAAGTAATGGTCCCACGACAGCACCAACTAACCCCTGAAATGCGTTGCCAGGAATCTCTGCTAAAGCTGCTGCTGTCCCGTACATGAAAATCTCCACCACAAAATAGCCCAAAACCATCAAAGCAGGGCCCACAATCCAGCGCCAGTCAAACTTTGCTTTCGCGTCGCTGGTTGACACAATGTAACCTTCCACACTTTTGATTAAAAAAGTCCACGGTGCCCAGTGGGCATAACCCCCAAGTAGGTCAGCTAAGGCGCTACCCAAACCACCAGCAAGCCAACCTAAGCGTTTTCCTAATACCATGGCCACAGCTACTACTGCAGCATCACCAATGTTTATGTACCCCTTGGTGAGTGGATGAGGAATCCTTATGAGCATGGTTGCCACAGTAACAAAAGCGGCTGACAATGCGGTTAACGTGATCTCACGTGTCCCGTTGTTGTTCAAGTGAATATCACCTCCCATCATTCGTTAGTGCTATTATAATCCTGTTAGGTATAGGAAAATGAATATGCATACACACAAAAGATTTGCTCCACCACAAGAAGTAGTTCATTTGCTCGCACAAACGTATCCTTTTGATCCATATGCCAAAAACGATCCCACAAGAGTACTTCTTAGCTGCATACTGTCAGCTCGCACCAAAGATGAAATAACCTACCCCACAGCTGACAGACTTTTTTCCTTTTACCCCTCAACGCTAAGCTTATGTCAGGCGCATTTGACTGATCTTGAGAACATACTAAAACCCGTTGGTTTCTACAGGCAGAAAGCCAAATACGTCAGAGATGCAGCCTGTTACGTTGAAAAGTGGGGTGTTCCAAAAACCACAAAGCAGTTAACAGAGGTTCCTGGCATTGGACCAAAATGTGCAGCCATAGTACGTGCATTCGGTTGGGGAATTCCCGATATTGCCGTTGATACCCATGTTCAACGCATATCAAAAAGGCTCGGGTGGACAGAGGAAAAAGATGACCACCTTCAGACTCAGAAAAAACTCAAAACACTTTTGCCCATCCATGAATGGGTTTACGTAAATCACCTCTTGGTCTCATTGGGGCGGCACGTTTGCCGCCCTCAGAGACCACTATGTCATCAGTGCGTGCTTAACAACCTTTGTCCTTATCCCAACAACCCCTGAACATTTCCCTTTTCATCCACGCTAACTTCCTGAGCTTGTGGGTTTTTGGGGAGTCCAGGCATGGTCATCACGCTGCCAGCCAAAGGCACTATGAAACCAGCTCCAGCGGAAATCTTTACGTCTCTAATGGTTATGACAAAGTCTTTCGGTCTGCCTAAAAGGTTTGCATCATCGCTCAGTGAATACTGGGTCTTTGCAATGCAAATAGGCAAACGGCTTAAGCCGAACTTATCCACCAGTTTTAGCTTTTTCTTGGCTTCACTGGTAAACTCAACAGCCTTAGCACCGTAAACGTTCTTTGCAATCTTTTCCACCTTTTGTTCAATGCTGTCCTCAAGTCCATAAGCGTACGAGGGGTTAGCTGTAAACTTATGAGCCTTTTCCACTACTGCTTCAGCCAACGCCATACCGCCCTGGGCACCGTCCAATGCCACAGTGCTCACAGCATGAGTCACATGAACTTCATCGAGAAGCTCTTGAAGACGCTTGACTTCTTCTTCGCTATCATCAGGGAATACGTTTATGGCAACCACTGGATCGTAACCAAAGTTCCTTATGTTTTCAATGTGTGCCAAAACATTTTCAAAACC
>DMVM01000064.1 GCA_003476705.1 Coprothermobacter sp. | reverse complement strand
ATGCCATAAGAAAAATGGGATGGAAGAAGTATCTTGCTGTGTTTTTTTCTCCAGCGTGGTGGATGTTCCCTTTAAACTTGATGGAACACATAACCAGGTTACTGTCTCTGTCTGTACGTCTTTATGGTAACGTATCAGGTGAACATTTGGCTGTTGCTGTCATATCTTTGCTAGTTCCTTTGATTGCGCCCATACCGTTATTGGGCTTAAGCATGTTTACAGGTTTCATTCAGGCATACATTTTTATGACTCTGGGTATGGCTTATACCGCTGAGTTTTTGGAAGAAGGAGGTCTTTTAACATGAGTAATGTAGTTGCTGCCATTTTATCTGCTGGATGGCCGTTGGGCATTGCAGCTGGATTAGCTGCTTTGGGCATGGGAATAGCTGCGGGAAAGGCTTTTGAGGCCATTTCTCGTCAGCCTGATGCATCTGGAGACATAAGAAGCTTGACGCTCATAGCTTTTGCTTTTATTGAGTCTTTGGTTATCTACGTTCTGGCTGTGGCTTTCTTGATGCTCTTTGTTAGACCAGGCGTTTAGTGAGCAAGTTAAGAGTTGTGTGATAAACTATGACTTTTAACTGGTTTTCGCTAGTAGCAGCCGTTGTTAACTTACTGATTCTTTACTGGATACTTCAGAGATACCTGTTTGGTCCACTGCTGAAGACCATAAAAGACCAGCAAGAGCAGTGGCTGAAAAAGGACAAAGAACTACAGCAGAAAGAGCTGGAGATTGCATCCAGAGAAGAACAATTAGAACATGAGCGGCAGGAACTTGAGTACGAGATAAGGACGTACTACGAACAGGCTATGAAAGAAATAGAAGCGTTTAAGGAGAACGAGCAGGCCGATGCCAGAAAGAAAGCAGAGACTGTTTATCAGCAAATTGTAAACGCAGCTAAAACCGAAGCCGATCACATTAAGAAAGAAGCCTTTGACCACATTGACACTAGTGTAAAAGAGGTTGTGACAAGCGTTTACAAAGCGTTCTTCCAGGGGCTAAATAACAATGGTGACTTTGTTGTTCTGCTGTTCGAAGGCCGTATTGATGATATAGAGCCCTTACTTGGACAAGGACGTTCATACACCTTTACCAGCTCTCATCCACTTGACGATAAGCAGAAAGGTAGGGTGGGACGTGTACTCCAAGAAAAAGCCGGAGTTGGTGTATCCTCCTTTGAGGTGGATGAAGAGTTGATTTTGGGTTTTCAGCTTTCCTGGAAAGCTGAAATGATCGAATACTCCTTGGCACAGCAGATTAGGGATTATGTAAAGATTGAGGAGGCAGAAGGCATTGGAAGTTAGGCGCGAGCTGCCTTTTAGAATTGTTGTTCAGCCGCAAAGGCTGGAGAAGAAATTCTACGGCAGAGTAGTGGCTTACCGTGATGGTATAGCAACCGTGGAGGGCCTGGGAAACATTGGCTACTACGAGAATGTGCAATTTGAGGAAGGTGCCAAGGGTATTGTCATGGACGTTGACCCCCAGCTTTCCTATGTGGTTACCACCAGTGGTGAAGTCCACATAGGTGAAATGTGTCTGGCTACTGGCGAGGTACCTGCTATACCGGTGGGTTACCACGTGTTGGGGAAGGTGCTGGATCCACTGGGAAACATTCTGGAGGGCGACACTTTCACTCCTGCTCAGGTTTACCCGGTTGAGCGACCTGCTAAGCCCTTGTATGAAAGGTCTAGGGTCAACGAACCTGTGGAAACAGGTATTGCTGCCATTGACATGCTCATTCCGGTGGGGCACGGGCAAAGAGAGCTAATTCTGGGAGACAGACAAGTAGGTAAAACCACATTGGCCACTGATATTCTCATAAATCAAAAAGGTAGGGACGTTATCGGCGTTTACGTCAGCATTGGCCAGAAGGTTTCTGATACTGCCGCCATCATTAATAATTTCAAGGTAAATGATGTCATGGACCAAGTGGTCATGGTTGTAGCCACAGCTAGCGACCCAGCCATCGTTAGGTTTTTAGCACCTTATGCTGGAGCTTCCATTGCTGAATATTTCATGGAACAAGGCAGAAAAGTAATCATCGTTTTTGATGATCTCTCCAAACATGCTGTCAGCTACAGGGAACTTACGTTGCTCCTGAGGCGTCCACCCGGCAGAGAGGCTTATCCTGGGGACATTTTTTATGCCCATTCGCGACTCTTGGAAAGAGCTGCCAAATTAACCAATGGCGGTTCCATAACAGCTTTTCCCATTTGTGAAACTCAGCTGGGCGATTTTTCAGCATACATTCCCACGAACCTTATTTCCATTACAGATGGCCAGCTGTTCCTTGACAGTGGGCTTTTCAATGCGGGTCGGCGCCCTGCCATAAATGTTGGTTTGTCGGTATCCCGTGTAGGTGGGGCGGCGCAGTACCCAGCCATAAGAAAGCTTTCTTCGGGTTTGAGATCCACGCTGGCGCGCTATGAAGAATTATCCGAGTTCACAAGATTTGGTGGCAAGTTGGATGACGCTTCTCAAAAAATCTTAAACAGAGGAGAAAGAACTATTAGGCTTCTTGTGCAATCAGCTCATGAACTGTACAGTTCGTTGGAACAGGCGGCACTGCTCGTGCTTCTGAACAATGGGTACTTTGATGCAGTAGACGTGGGCAACGTTAAGGAAGTCTGGAACAGTGTACGTGAGTACTTGAGGACAGAAGTGCCTCAGCTGAAGAGTGTAGATCTTCATGAGCAACTAGATGATGAAACCACCAGGCTCATACTCATGGCTGGCGAGAGGGCGATGAAAATTGGCAAGCTTAATGGAGCTTAGGAGACGTCTCAATACCATTCAGGGTCTCAGTCGCATTTCCCGAGGACTAAGGATTATTAATAGTTATTACATGGCTGGGGTGCGCAGGGATTTTGAGCAAATGGAGGCGTATGACGAAGCCTTGCGAGACAGTGTGGGAGCTATTTTGGGACTACTACCTTCAGAAGTCATTCAGTCTTCTCGATTCATAAATGCTCCTTCGTTGGCTCCGCGCGTAGTCCTGGCTTTTTTCAGCGATGGAGGGCTTTGCGGTAACTACAACGAGCTTGTGACCGAAGGTTTAGTCAGTTTGAAGCTGACGCAAAATGACAGGGTTTACGGTATTGGAACATTGGCCCCTGATAAACTTTCGGACCTTGGCATTAAGCCCGTGGATTACATTGGTGGGCTCTATCAGTCTAAGAACACACCCCTTCTGGTGGATTTCTTCTTGGGCATAACTGAGGAGCTTTTCTCAGAACTTTGGCTGGTGTTTGTGCGGTCGGTGCCAGGTAAAGAGGGGCAGTATGTCACTGAAAAGGCAAGCCCCATAACCTTGGAAGTGCAGGCGCGACAGGGAGAGCTGATTGGCGAGCCCGAGGAGATCATTGATCAGGTATTAAGTTCCTACCTTACTGCAACCATGCTGCGAGCTTTCTACTCAGCTGCGTTTAGTGAGTTTTACATGCGCTGGTCGGCCATGACGCACGCAGAAGATAAAGCAAAAGAACTGGCTGACTCTGTAAAACTGAAGATTTCCCAAACTAGGCAGGAGCGTGTGACTAGGGAGCTACAAGATATAGTAGGTGGTATGAACTATGGAAGGTAAAGTAATAGGTATTCACGGTCCAGTTTTGGACCTTCAGTTCACTGATTACACCCCCTTTGAGCGTGAGCTCATAAAGGTGCGAGACATATTGGTGGAATGCAGAGCACTGTTGGGCGAAGGAAACGTAAGAACAGTGGCACTGGGTCCTACCGAAGGCATTCGAAGAGGAGATAAAGCTACTGCGCTTGGAAAGCCCATGACTATAAAGGTGGGAGAACAGCTCATCGGGCGCGTGCTTTCAGGTATTGGAGCTCCACTTGACCAGAAGGAAGAACCTGAAGGGGAAGAACGTAGCGTATTCAACGTTCCACCGCAGATGACTGCGGTTCTTCCTGTGTCCACTGTTTTGGAAACTGGTATAAAAGCATTGGATCTTTTAGCCCCGTTCCCACGTGGCGGTAAGATCGGTTTGTTTGGAGGAGCTGGCGTTGGTAAAACCGTTTTGGTCATGGAGCTCATTCACAACGTTGGCATAAAGCACCGTGGTTACTCCGTATTCGCCGGTGTCGGAGAGCGCACACGTGAGGGTCAAGAACTCTGGGAAGAGATGAGAGAAAGCGGTGTCATGGACCATTTGGTCATGATTTTTGGTCAGATGAACGAGCCACCCGGTGTTAGGGCAATAACGCCTTACGCTGCTGCTACCGTGGCTGAGTACCTCAGAAGCCAGTATGGTGGTGAAATCCTTTTGTTCATGGACAACATCTTCAGGTATGCTCAGGCAGGTATGGAAGTCTCCACTTTGCTTGGAAGGATGCCATCAGCCATGGGCTATCAGCCCACATTGTTCTCTGAAGTGGCAGAAATTGAGGAAAGGATAAACAGTTTGGCTGAGGGTGCTATTACCTCAGTGCAAGCGGTTTATGTACCTGCTGACGACATCACTGACCCTGCACCTGCTACCATCTTTGGGCACCTGGATTCTTCTGTAGTTCTTTCGCGCGCCCTGACTGAAGTGGGTATATATCCAGCCGTAGATCCGCTGCAAAGCAGTTCAAAAATGCTTGACCCAGAGGTGGTGGGATCCAATCACGTACAAGTGGCTGGCCGCGTCAAGGAATTTCTTCAGCGTTATGAAGAACTAAAAGACATTATTGCATTACTTGGCATGGAAGAACTCAGTCCAGAAGATAGAGAAGTAGTACTTAGGGCGAGAAAAATACAAATGTTTTTGAGCCAGCCTTTCTTTGTGGCTGAGGCTTTTTCAGGCGCACCTGGTAAGTACGTGCCTTTAGAAAGAACCGTAGAAGGCTTCAAAGCCATAATAGATGGTAAGCTGGACCATGTACCAGAGAGTGCTCTGTACATGATCGGTGACATTAGCGAGGCTGGTGTTGATGTTTAGGGTGAACATCATAAGTTCCGATCAAATGCTTCTATTTGAGGCAAAATCAGTCATATTACCACTGGTAGATGGTTACATGGGTGTACTCCCAAGGCACAGTCCTTTCGTGGCCACGTTGGATGTGGGGTTGGTTACCATAAGAACCTCAGAGGAAGAGGAGAAGAATTATGCAGTTGCTGGTGGAGTGGCATCCTTCTCCTCTGGTTTTTTGCGTATCATAACGCCTGCTGTGTATGAAACTGACGATCTGAATACTTTTGTGGAAAAACTGGATGAGGAATACAAGAGAGCTCACGAAGCAAGTCAGCGTTACCGTTCCATAAAGCTGAATCCGTAATCAGCGACTCTAAAATGGTATACATGATCATGAACAATAGTATCCCATGATGAGTAAAACTATGTGATAATATTTTCATGGCTTTTTTGAATCTTTTTGACCAACGCAAGCTTTGGGAACTCTCAGAAAAGATTCCGTTAGAACCTTTATCCGAGCGAAAGTCAATTTATGATGCACTGGGCTTGATTTGCGCTGAGGACGTGTTGGCACCGGAGGACATACCTCCAAAGGCTCGTTCTGAAGTAGATGGATACGCAGTACGGAGCCGTGATGTCAAGGGGGCTTCTGTGGAAAGGCCATCACTTCTTACGCGCGTGGGTAGCATTGTCGTAGATGAAGCTCCACAGTTTGAGCTTAACCCAGGTGAGTGTGTTTATATTCCTACTGGTGCTATTTTGCCTAAAGGCGCAGATGCTGTTGTGATGATCGAATATGTTGAGGAAAGTGGCAATTATGTGGAGGTTTTTAAGGCTGTTGCACCCTTGGAAAATGTGGTTTCTACTGGCGAAGACATGAAACAAGGTGATATTGTACTAAAACGTGGTCAGCGCATTACTCCGCAGGTAGTTGGATTGCTAAGTTATTTAGGAAAGTTGGAGGTTCAGGTGTACAGGCCTTTAAGGGTATTTGTGGCTGCTACTGGTAACGAAATTGTGGAACCTACTCAAGTACCTAGCTTGGGGCAGTACCGTGATGCTAACAGCTTAACTGTGTGGTCCATGCTCAAGGAAAGAGGATTTTATGCGCATAGGGACTCCATTATTCGCGATGAACTTGAAAACATACGTGAAGTCATAAATAAAGCTACTCAAAATTACGATGTCATTGTTTTGACTGGTGGTAGCAGTGCAGGTATTAGGGATTTGGTAGTACGTGCGGTGGAAAAAGCTGGTGGTACGGTACTTGCGCACGGGTTCACCATAAAACCTGGAAAACCTACGGTTATTGGCATTGTCAAGGATAAACTGTTTGTCGGGCTACCAGGCCACCCCATGTCCTGCTTTGTTTCCGCTTCACTAATCTTAATGCCTCTGCTCAGGAAGTTGCAAGGTGAGAACGTAAAGCCAATGCCGCTGCTTAAAGCTCGTTTGCGAACCGCTGTATTTTCTAGAATCGGTGTGGAAGAATGGATCCCTGTCAGGCTCAGCTACGAAGAAGAGCTGTGGGCAGAGCCTGTATTCTCCAAGTCTGGTATGGTAAGCAGCATGGTGCGAAATGAAGGCTTCTTGAGGATACCTCCCGAGTGTGAAGGGATGGAGCCCGGTGAGGTTGTGGAGGTGCTGTTGTTGTGAGAAAGATCTATTACGAAGTGCGAGAACTGGGGGAAGCAAAAGCGATTTTGCGTAACATGTGTCCTCCTATAAAAGTTGAGACAATAGCTGTTCGACAGGCATTAGGCAGGGTAACGGCTGAAGAAATACTGGCGAAGCGAAGTGTCCCACATTACATAGCGGCTGCCTACGATGGTTACGCCGTTGATGCTTTAGTTACATATGGCGCTTCTGAGGGTCATCCTTTGGAACTTACTAATTACAGGGTCGTGAGCACAGGAGACGCTTTAGAATTTCACGAAACCTGCGTAATTCC
>DMVM01000159.1 GCA_003476705.1 Coprothermobacter sp. | reverse complement strand
AGATCGTTGAAACAGTTTTCAAAAGTAGTTTTAATTTCCAGCAACTTGTCTCGCGTTAATGAGTCATGCCCCACCACAAGGGTTACTACTCCCGTATCTTGACAAACAGGTAGCTTCAACTCATTGCTTAGGTCAAGGTTTTCTTCAAGCACCTTAAGAAATGTTTCATCTTTAACCAAAAAAAGAGATCGCCCTGCTCGTGTGGGATGCAAGACTAAACAACGTACAAGATTTTCTATATTTTCCAAATAGGCATTCATGGCAAATTAAAAGAGAGGGGATTCCTCCCCTCTCTTTATTTTTTCTTTTTCTTCTTTGTCTTCGGCGTGTAAATCTCGTGTTTCCTGAAGTCCTCCAATATTTTATCCTTTTCTACTTCTTTACGAAACCGTCGCAGCATGTCATCCAAAGACTCATTTTCTCGCTTTTTTACTTCGGCCATTGCGCTCCCCTCCTTTCGGTATCTGCTTTATCCTGGAGGCCAACCAAAAGGCCTTCCTCCCAGTAGATGAACATGAGCATGGTGAACAGTTTGACCGCCATCAGGACCTTTATTTATCACAATTCTATAGCCGTTACTAAAGACTTCTTGTGCAGCCAAAGCTTTTACTGTCTCCAACATTGCTAGTAGCGTATCACTTGGAACGTCGCCAATGCTGGGGAAATGTTCTTTCGGAATAATTAATAAATGTATCGGCGCTTGGGGATTAGCATCCCTTATAGCAATAACTTTTTCATCCTCCCACTCTAGCGCAGCAGGATTTTTCCCTTGAACAATGTTGCAAAAAACGCATTCCATTTCTACCTTT
Organism: Coprothermobacter sp.; assembly: GCA_003476705.1. Lineage (GTDB taxonomy): Bacteria > Coprothermobacterota > Coprothermobacteria > Coprothermobacterales > Coprothermobacteraceae > Coprothermobacter. The sequence continues at coordinate 2,819 of DMVM01000159.1, read as the reverse complement.
CGGCACCGCCTTTACTCCTAACCATTTTACCACAGTTTGACTCTACTATATAATGGTACTGTGAAGAACGAGCGAACTGTCTTGGCATTGCTGCTACTCCTCTACGTGATAACGTTCTTCGTATCGTTGTCATGGGGACAGGTCAAGGTAAGTTTGATATGGCCAACGCAAGAAGAACTTACACTTCTTTATTACCGTCTGAATAGGTTCGTTACAGCTTCCATAGTTGGCGCGGTACTTTCGTGTACTGCTTTGACGCTGCAAACCGTGACGCGGAACTACTTGGTCGACAGTGGGTTACTCGGGGTAAATTCAGGTGCAGTACTCGGAAAGGTACTCTCAATGTTCTTAAAAGTTGGGCCAAGCCAGTTGTTTGCGCTAGCTGGAAGCATGGTTGCACTAATTGCAACCTTCACCCTGGGAAGTTTGGGCGGGAGTGATATTTTAAGGCTTGTAGTAGCTGGAGTTGTGGTTAACTCTGTCCTCTCCAGTGCCATTTCACTAATTTCTCTCTACCTCTACACATCTGCAGCTAGCGTTTTGTCATGGACTCTGGGCCATATTAGGACTGTGAGCACCAGTGAACTGATTATCATGGTTGTTTCTTTAGTGCTCTGCTTCGTTCTTGTGTCCCGTAGCAAACAACTGGACATTTTGACCTTGTCAAAGGAAGAAGCCATGAGCTTAGGTGTGAATTACAGGAGCGAAGTGTTCTTCCTCATCGCAGTTTCTGCATTAGCGGGTAGCTTGGTTTCATCCATTTTTGGTGTTTTCAGCTTTGTTGGAGTGGCAGCTCCCAATATGGCTCGCCGCATTGTTTCTGGTGGTCACTTAAAGCTGTTCTTGTTTTCGAGCATCATTGGGGCATTGCTTATGGCTGTTTCTGATGTGATTGCAAGAACATCAGTAGCAGGTATTGAAATTCCCACTGGTCTTGTGGTCAGTTTTGCTGGCGCAGTCTTTTATCTGTATTTCTTCTGGAGTATGTCTCGTGATTATAGTTCCTGAAACAAGCTTTTCCTATAATGCGCATTTTAGTTTGTCTTTACCTAACATTACCATTGATACTTTTCCCACGTTTCTCATAGGACCAAATGGTTCTGGAAAAACTACACTACTAAAGATTTTGGGTGGTTTTTTCAAGGTATCGCCTACTGTGAAGGTAAAATGGCAAGGTACTCTCCGTGAAACAAGACCAATCTACTTCGCATACATGCCTGCAAAGCCCACGTATGATGCTAACTTTACTGTAAGAAATTACTTGATGCTCTCTGGTAACAAAAGACAACTTGAGACTATAGCAAAAGAACTAGAGCTTACCAAGTGGTTAGGACGCAGGATGGGCACGCTTTCTTCTGGTTGGCTGCAACGTGTGTTCATAGCCAGAATACTCCTCCAAGATACACCCTATGTGCTAATGGATGAACCCACAAGTTTCTTGGACCCTGAAGCGAGAAAGGATCTCATTGAGAGCTTATCTAGGCACCCCGAGAGACATTTTGTGATTTCATCACACGACTTGGCTTTTCTATCAAGTTTCGGCAAATTTGTGATTGGGCTGCGTGATGGTAATGTAGTTTTTCGCGGTTCCACAAGGGATTTTTTTGAAAGAGGTATAGAGGACGTTTTTGTCACAGGCTACATAATGTAGCTGTTTTCTACAATGGGCACATGTTTAATGCCCCAAAACGGTTTACTTGGGACATAAATGTAATTGTCCGTCAGTGCTAAGTTCTCACTTCTCAAGTAAACAGCCGGCCTATAGCTTTTTTTCTGAGATTCTATGAAACTCTTTCTAAGAGTTTCACCCAGCTCATTTAGTAATGCAGCGCGTTTTTTAACCACAGTACTCGGAAGTACCCTCATCTGTGAAGCTGGAGTACCAGATCTCACTGAAAAAGGAAACACATGAACTTTCGAAAAACGTAGATCCGAAAGAAAACTCATAGTCATAAGAAAATCCTGCTCTGTTTCGGTGGGATAGCCTACTATGATGTCAGCTGTGAAAGCAAATCCGCTATCGAGATTCCTAAGCTGAAACAACATCTGAGTAAGATCTCCCAAAGGGGCTCTGTTCATGCCTTTTAGAACCTTATCTGAGGCGCTTTGCAAGGAAATATGAAGGTGCCTAGCCAATGGATAAACGGAAAAGAACTCAATCAGTCTAGCATTAACCATTTCCGGGTATACTGAGGATAGCCTGACCCTCATATTGTATTCAGCAGCTATTTTTGACACACATTCTATTAGATCGAGATAATTCTTCTCCCCTTCGCGCCATAACATTAAGTTTGTGCCCGTTAATACAACCTCAGAAATACCTTTTTCTGACATTAAACGTATCTCCTGTAGTATTTCCGCCAGAGGCCTGCTACGTACTTCTCCTCTTTCCAAAGAACTTACGCAATAAGTGCAATGCCAATTACAGCCTTCTTCAACCTTAACAAAACCACGACTGCGATCAGGATAGAAAGGTATAACCTCAGGTGCCGAAAAACCTCCCAACTCCTGCATAAGACTATCTAGCTGGTCCACAGGTATTAAAGTGACACTCTTATCTGCCACATCTGTAAGGGTGATGTTCGTTCCGCAGCCCGTGAGTATGATTTTCTTGCCTTGCACTTTCCATTTTTGCACAAAGCGTCTTACTTCTGCTTCTGCTTTGTGTGTTACGACGCAGCTGAACAGAACAATGACGTCGGCCTCATTAGGCTGAGCCACATAGTTTTCACCCAAGCCAATAGTCCAGCGTGCTGCATCATACTGGTTAACTTTGCATCCGAAAACGTGAACTGCAAACTTCATCCTACAAGCCCTTT
>DMVM01000060.1:4612-19316 GCA_003476705.1 Coprothermobacter sp. | reverse complement strand
AGGAACAGGCGTTCCTGAGATTCTACACTTGGTGTCCAGCCACTGTGTCCATTGGTCTGTTCCAAAAGTGGCAGCAGCAACATTCTCCTTACCCCGTGGTTCGGCGTCCCACGGGTGGAAAAGCTGTTCTTCATTTGCTCGATGTGAGTTACTCGTTTGTTGGACCTCTCAGCGGTTTTGGAAACAGTGTTTTGGAAACCTATTTTCTTGTGTCTCAGGGACTTATCAAGGGTCTTGAGCTTTTGGGAATACCTGCCGGGTTTTTGCCGGCACCTTTGCCTAGTAAGGATGATCCATCAAGCTGTTTTGTTCACCTGTCAGGGCATGAAGTTGGTGTAGCAGGGAAGAAGCTCATCGGGTCAGCTCAAGCAAGAAAGCCATGGGGCTTCTTGCAGCATGGATCCATCATGGTGGAACCCATATATCATGAGATGGCTCAGCTTTTTTCCATTGAGGAATCTGAGATAAGAGCTCACGCTATTGCCCTTCGGGAGCTACTTCCCGATATAACCATGGGTGTACTTGAAAATGCTCTGCGTGAAGGATTTGAGGATGCTCTGGATTTGCGCTTTACCAAGGCTGAGTTTTCCTCGAAGGAACTTTCTCAGGCTGCCTCGTTTAGCGGGAAATACGCTGTATGCAGTTAGAAGCTAAGAGCGTAATCGATCTAACCCAAACCATTTCTGAAAATCTGCAGGTATATCCAGGTGATCCACCAGTTGAGGTGCATATTTTGTCCACGCTGGAAAACGGTTTTGTTTTGGAGCGAGTTTGCATGTCCTCTCATGCAGGCACTCACTTGGATGCTCCCTACCACGTTCTTATGGGCGGTGCTGACGTAAACGCTATTGCCTTAGAACAGCTCATGTTGCCCTGTGTGTATGTGGACATGTCCGCCTTGTCAAAGAAGGAAGACCGCCTAGCTAAGCTAAAGGAGCGTTTTACGGACTTAAAAGATAAAGCATTACTTCTGAGTACTAATCAGAAGCTATCTGCGAATGTTACACCCGAAGAAGTCGAGGTGCTCACTACTGGTGGTGTAAAACTGCTGGGTGTGGATGCAATGAGCGTGGAGCATAGTGATGATTTGGTGGTTCACAAACAGCTTCTTTCTTCTGGGGTACTCATTGTGGAGGGGTTGTCTAACCTTCACATGCTAAATGAAAAACAGGAGTATTTCTTGGTGGTTGCTCCACTGAAGCTGGAAGGCTGTAGTGGGGCTCCTGTCAGGGCTTTTGCGATTGCACTATGAAGTTTCCACCCCTGCATTTTGGGACGGTCGTAGAGCGTCAAAAACGATTCAAACTGCTTGTTGACTTTGACGACCATTTGGACTGGGCTTATCTGCCTAATCCGGGGCGGCTACGTGAACTCATTTACCCGGGAGCTCCTGTGTGGTTAAAGCCTGTGCACTCCGTAAAACGCAAGCTCACCCATGAGGCTGTTCTTGGCTATGATTCTGTCCCGGTTTGTTTGTATGCCGCTTTGGCAAACAAATTGTTTCTGGAAAGTCTTGATCTGCTTGGTTTAGGCGGTAATGTTCAGTTGCTCAAAGAAGTTAGTCTGGGGCATTCGCGTTTAGATTTTTCCGTTGGCGGGCGTTTGGTGGAGGTAAAGTCTGTAACGTTGGTTCAAGATGGATTGGGCTTGTTCCCTGATGCCCCCACAAAACGTGGAACTAAACATCTTTACGACCTTGCTGACAAAGGTGAAGGCTTGGTGGTCTTTGTGGTGCAGCGGTGTGATGCAGAAGCTGTCACATTTCACGGTGCCATGGACGAGGAATTTGCAAGTGCCATGAAATGGGCAAAGAAGAAGGGTATAAGTTTTAAAGCTGTGAACTGCATAGTAACAAAGGAGGAGATAAGGCCGTGGCGCGAAATTCCAGTGCTCTTTCCGCAAGATTAGAAATAGCTAACTCACTAGAAGAGCTTGTAAGTCTTGTCAAGGACGAAGCTAAGGACCTTGTTTCTCAGCGCATTGCACAGTTCAAAAACTTCCCACGCCATGATGTGAGTAATTTGTTTTCCGAACTCTGTTTTTGTGTGCTTACTGCGAACTGGAGCGCTCAAGGTGGAATGCGTGCTCAGGAGCTCATAGACAAGGGTTTCCTAACCATGCCTCCTGAGGATCTTGAGGATGCTTTACGTAGTGTGGGGCACCGCTTTGCTTACCAACGTGCTCGTTTCATCCTGGAAAACCGTCAGCGAGCTCATTTACTTCCTTCAATCGTGAACGGTAGTCTGTCTTCACCAGAGGCTCGCAGCATGTTGGTCAAAAACTTTAAGGGCATCGGTTGGAAAGAAGCCAGTCACTTCCTAAGAAACGTGGGGTTACTTGACGTGGCAATCCTTGACAAGCACATCCTCAGGCTCATGCACCACTACAAGCTTATCGAAAACATGCCCAAAGGCTGGACCAGAGCTCGCTATGAAGCGCATGAACAGTTGCTTATTCCCATTGCGCAGGAGCTTCAGGCGGATTTAGGTGAAATGGATCTTTACCTGTGGTACGCTGTCAAGAACACCGTAGATAAGTGATCTTTTACAAAACTCACAAAGGTTACGCGCTTTTTTTGTGTTCATTCAACTACGAACCGCTGGTACTGGTTACCTGCTATCTGGAACAGTGGGCAAAACGGACGTTTTAACACAGATTTTGTAATTTCCAGCACAAAGAGTGTGTGATCGCCTGTTTCAAAATAACCTTTTCTGGTCGCTTCCATGTAAGCTGGTATGCCTTCAATGTAGGCACTACCATTCTCCGCAAGTACCTTATTAACGTGGAACTGTTCAAACTTATCCACGTTCTTTCCTGAGCATTTTCCTGTATTTTCAACCAGTTCTTCAAAAGATCTGTCTACTAGGTTTATGGTGGCGAAAGGGAAATCCATGAGCACGCTGTGACTAAAACGTTTAGGGGAAATAGCCAGTCCAACCAAAAACGGGTTTCTTGAGAGGATGGTATGCCACCCCAGGGGCATCATGTTTGCTCTTTCAAAACTGCCAACCACCAGCATGATTACTTGGCGCGGATGCAGCAGATGATAATCCTCACGTGTGGTTAAGAGCTCTTTCATGTACACTGAAACCTCCTTTTTTGGACAATGGGGCACTGTTTAAATTATAATTAACTTATGCAGCTTTTTACCATCAATTAAAGGAGGTTTTTTCATGCAAAATGACTTCAAATACTGGGAGAAGATGAAGGACATCTCTTTCGAGCTCATGGATATCATGCTGAATTACAGGCAGAGTGGTCATCCAGGCGGAAGCCACTCCAAGACTCAGATGCTTTTAGCTCTCATGTTTGGTGGCAAGATGCGGTACGACATTCGTCGTCCTGAATATCGTTTTAGCGACCGTTTCATTTTGGCAGCGGGACATACCGTTCCGGTGGTAGATGCCGTGCTTGCCATGATCGGAGATGCTTTCCGCCTACGTTTCACAGATACGGGTGATCAACGGTTTTTCATCGCTCCCGAAAGGATTGTATTGCCAGAAGACTTACTTCGTTTTAGGCACCGCGATGGATTGCCGGGTCACGCTGAGTTTGGTGGCAAGACCATGTTCCTCAAGTTCAACACGGGTCCATCGGCCCACGGTTTACCTGCCTCCGTGGGAGAAGCACTGGCTTTGAAAAAAGCTGGTTTGTCAGAGTTCAAAGTGTTTGCCATTGAAGGTGAAGGAGCCCTAACGGCAGGCGGATCACATGAAGCTAAGAATGGTGCATGGGGCTATGGTCTTGGCAACCTTTACTGGCTGGTGGACTGGAATGATTTTGGCATTGATGATAGAAGAACATCTTCAGTGGTCTTTGGTGGACCTGATGAATGGTTTGCTTCGCACGGCTGGAGAGTATTCGGTACCTTAGAAGGCCACGACTGGGACCACATATGGAATGTCTTTGTGGACGCTTTGGATCACCCCGATGAATTACTTCCCACAGCCATGTACTTCAAGACCAGAAAAGGTCATGGTTATGGTGTCTATGACAATAAATCCCATGGTACGCCCATAAAGAAGAATGCACCTTTGTTTTGGGAAATACGTAAAGGATTCATGGAGAAATATGGTGTGGAGTATGATGGTTTTGGCAAACCCGCTCCCGAAGATAAGGAAGAAGAGCTGAAGCAGTTCAAGAATAATATTGACATTGCCTTAAGTGTGCTGCGTAATGACCGTGAACTGGTGGAATACATCACCGATAGGCTTACTGAAATTGGTGAAAGCCTACCTAAGGCTGTCCCCACCTTCAAGCTGGATGTGAACCCATACAAAGATCCTGACATCTTTGACTACACTAAGTACCCTGAGGAAATGTTTGCGCAGCCTGGTGAAAAGGTGCCTAACCGCGCAGCTTTGATAAAGTGGGGCAGCTATGTGAACGCTGTCATCGGTCGTAAGTACAACAGACCTTTAATCATAGCCACCTCAGCCGACCTAACTGAATCCACTAACCTGCATGGCTTCGGCCAAGGTTGGGGCGACAACCCAGGTTGGGGTTGGTATGACCGTTCCACCAACATTGATGGTGCCATACTTCCTTCTGAAATAACGGAGTTCATGAACTCCGGTGTAGCTGCTGGTATGGTAACTGTGAACATGGCTGAGAACCCATACGAAGAATTCAACGGCTACTGGGTCATCATGTCCACCTACGGCTCTTTTGCTTACCTTAAATACGGTCCCATGAGGCTTCTCAGTCAGCTAGCTCAGGATTGCCCACTAAAGGTGGGAAAGGTCATTTGGGTCGTTGGTCACTCTGGTCCTGAGACTGCTGAAGATTCCCGCACGCACTTTGGTGTGTTCGCTCCCGGTGTCTCTCAGCTATTCCCCAAGGGAAAGATAATCAACCTTTACCCTTGGGAGCACAACGAAGTGCCAGTAGTTCTGGGCGAAGCGCTTAGTAAGGATGTTCCCATCGTCGCTCTGCACTTAACTAGGCCACCCATAACCATACCTGATAGAAAGGCAATGGGCATTGCTCACTATTTTGAGGCCGCGAAGGGAGCTTATCTCATCAACGATTTTGATCCAGCTCGTCCTAAGCAGGGTACAGTTATTGTCAGGGGAACAAGTGTTACTGCTAACCTCATAAGCATACTGCCTGAAATAAGAAAAGCTTTCAATGTGAAAATCATTGCGGCCATAAGTAGAGAACTCTTTGACATGCAGCCTGAACATTACCGCATGCAGATTTTGCCATCCACTGATTGGGCTGACTCCATGGTCATTACCAACGAGGCTCTTTCATTAATGCAGCCGTGGTTATTCTCCAAGCTGAATGAGGAGTATTCTCTATCCAGTGACTGGGATAACAATTGGAGAACTGGTGGCACCCTTGAAGAAGTCATCGAGGAGGCGCACCTGGATCCTCAGTCCATATTCCAGGGCATCGAGCGCTTTGTTAGTGACCGTGAAAAAAGGTTGGCTCGCCTAAAAGAGCTGGGATGGTGAAGCATTAAATGATAGATTTTCAGCCCACCGACGGGCTCATTGTGGTTGATATTCAAAGGGATTTTTGTCCTGGGGGCACCTTAGCGGTGCCCCAGGGAGATGAAATAATCGATGGGGTAAACAGGATCATTAAGAAGGCAGAAGAAGCTGGTTCAGTAATCGTTTACACCAGAGATTGGCATCCGGAAAATCATCTTTCATTCAAAGCATATGGTGGTATTTGGCCATCTCACTGTGTGCAGTGGACACCAGGTGCTGAATTTCACCCCAATCTTTATCTTTCTGAAAAGGGCATCATTTTAGACAAAGGCACGCATTCTGAGTTTGAAGCATATAGTGGTTTTCAAGGTACGGGGCTGCATCAAATTCTTAAGGATCATGGCGTAAACAGGGTTTTTGTTGTGGGTCTTGCTACTGACTACTGCGTAAAAGAAACGGCTGTTGACGCGCTGCGCTACAGATATGAAACCTTTGTTGTGGCTGACGCAGTAAAGGGTGTGAATGTCAATCCTGATGATTCCCAGAAGGCGCTGCAGCACATCAAGGATATGGGCGGTAAGGTCATACTTTCTCAGGAGTTGCTTCCGTGAGATTCATAGAGAGTCCAAAGAATCCGAAAATAAAGGAAATCAAGAAACTGCTAAGTAGTAAGAAAGAACGTGACGAAAAGGGTCAGTTTGTTTTGGAGGGTCCGAAAGCCATTGAAGCTTACGTTCAGTCAGGTGGGAAGGTTTTAGAACTCCTTTACAGTAAAGATGCCAAAGACTTGCCTAAAGTAAACGCCGTAGTTACCCAGTGCGCTCCAGGGGTCATGGAAGCTGTAAGTGATGTAGCAGGGGATCAGGGTATCATCGCCGTTGCTCAGAAAAGGGATTGGACACCCCAGCAGGTCCTAAAGCGTAAGCGTATTGTGGTTTTGGAACAGCTTCAAGATCCAGGTAACTTGGGCACCATACTTCGAACGGCAGCGGCCTTTGATTACGGGGTCATACTAACTACTGGAAGTGCTGACGTTTACAATCCCAAGGTTGTGCGTGCTTTGGCAGGCAATTTTCTAGTTCCTTTTGTCTACATGACTGGCAGCGAAGCCCTGGAGCTTTGCAAAACTCTGTTTGTTGTCACTACTTACAAATCCTCAGAAAACGCGGATTTCAGATGGCGGCAACCCTTTGCCATTGTTTTGGGCAATGAGGGGCAAGGGCTTACCGAATCCTGGAGACGTATTGCGAAAGCCAACGCCTGGATACCTTCAAAAGTGGAGTCTCTCAATGTATCAGTTACTAGTGCCATACTGATGTGGGAGGGGACGAAAATTGGAGCTGCAAAAAGCAGTGGAGATCTTATCTGAAACCCACAAGAACGATTTGCATTTTGACCTGGAATTTAGTAGCCCTTATGAGCTTCTCATAGCCGCTCTGCTGGCTGCTCAGGCTAGCGATGAATCCGTTAACGAAATCACCAAAGGGTTCTTCCCTAAGTTTCCATCTGCGCAAGCTATGGCCGAAGCCAGCGTGGAAACGCTGGAAAAGGCCATTTATCCGGTGAATTTTTACAAGACCAAAGCCAAGCGACTAAAAGAGTGTTGTCAAGCGTTGGTTGAGGAGTTTCATGGTGAGGTACCAAACAGCATTGAAGATCTGACAAAACTTCCGGGTGTGGGTAAGAAAACGGCGTCCATGGTTGTGCTGGGCGCTTTCGGTCAGCCTGCTGTGGTTGTGGACCGTCACGTACTCAGAGTACTGAACCGACTGGGTTTTAGTTTCAAAGATGCCGATGTAGCTGAAGAAGAAATCAGAAAAATGCTCCCAGCAGAGTACTGGGGTAGGCTTTCCTATTCTTTTATGAGACATGGTAAAACTATTTGTCTGGCAAGAAAGCCCTTGTGTGACAAATGCCCCTTAAAGGATTGCTGCCCCAGCAGTAATGCAGGCAGCATTAGTGACCAAAAGGATAGTTTTTGACAATGGCTCCACTTGATTGGATCACTGCCGCAGTAGTGGTTTACTTTGCTGTCTCTGGCCTTCTCAGTGGCGCAGGTGCACTGGCAACCACCTTGAGTGTGTTTATCACTGTGGCATCGCGTAGCTTTATAACTACACAGCTTACTCACTGGGTTTTTCAGCTCATCTCCAGTCTGGGCGCAGATCCTTCTTATGGTCAGCCTCTATCATTGGTTCTTTCATTTCTCCTGTTTTTCGTTATTGCTCGTCTAGTTTTAAGGGCTTTACTTGGCTTTATCTTGCCAAGGGCAGGCATTGGCAGAGTTATTTACGCTGTGGGTAGCGTGATTGTGAACGGCTATGCTTACCTTTACTTGCTTAACGCCCTGCTGAGAAGCTCATGGCAGAGTTACATCTGGCTCATTCCATACTTCCAAGGAACTCAGACTTTTAGGCTACTTGAGACAATTTTTGGCAATGTGACGGCTGTGTGAAACTTTTTGCCTCCGTGTGCGTCTACTTTACGGAGGTGATACAAAATGAAAAAGTTCTACAGCAGTCCACTGCTGGCATTGGCAGTGGTGGCGGCAGTTTTACTAGGTGCTTGGCTATTACCGGTAGGAGCAGCCAGCACGGATTCACAGGAAACACCCACCATTTCAGTAAATGGTATAGCAAAAGTTGAAGTTGTTCCTGACATCGGTACGGTGAAGTTTGTAGTAGAAACAACGCAGGAGACAGCTTCGAAGGCCATGGCTGAGGTAACCAAAGGTACCAACGCCGTAGTGGAAGCTGTAAAAGATATTGTAAAGGACGAAAAGAACATAAACACCAGTAATGTAAGCGTTTACCCTTGGTACGACTACACCGAAAAAGGTACTGAGCTTTTGGGATACAGGGCAGTTGTGCAGATTTCTGTTAAGTCTTCCGTAGAAGACCTTCCTTCAATCATTAATGCAGCATTTACTGCGGGTGCTACTGGAATGAGCGGCATCACATACGAGTACTCGAAGACCGCTTCTGTCATGGACCAGCTTATCAAGGATGCCATGGCTGACGCTCGTCACAAAGCTGAAGTGGCTTTGTCTGTTGAGCATGCCACACCAGGTAAATTAGCCAGTGTACAGGTTTTAGATAGCTTTACACCAATTTGGCAAAGCCAGAGCTCATTATCCAAGGATGTACAAGCAATGGCACAGGACATCAACATCATGCCCGGTGTTCAAGAAATAAGCGTCAGTGTATCTGTTTCTTACGTCATCAATCAATAATAGGGCACTAAAAGAGTACTGTGCTGTAAGAACGTTTAGCAAGTCACTTGCTGGGGAAGAGGGCGCATGAAAACCTACAGGCGCCCTCTTTTGTTTTACAATCCCGTGCCGGGAAAGCCCACCCTTTTAAGGGTGGGATGAAAGGCATCCTGGCTTAGACTGTTAGATATGGTGTAGAGAAGTAACATTCGTAGTATAATAAAGAAAGTTTGGCCTGGGTCTCGAACAGGCCGTAGGGCTGGACCGGCCCGAACTCAAGCCTCCGGAGAGGAAGGCCGCTGCGCAGATACGGGGGAGCAGCCCCTACATCCGCGTAAGCTTTCCTCGGTGAAAGAGGAAGCTCACCCCTTTAGGGGTGGGAGGAGGTCACAATGCTTTTATATGGAAAATGGTATTGACTACTTTGGTGAGCTTTACTACAAATGCTTTGCAACTAAACTGGAGCAGCGCTCTGAGCGGGAGGCACGTCTTGCGCTGAAGCTACTTGATTCGCCTCGCAGCATTTTGGACGTGGGTTGCGGTTGGGGACGTCACTTGCAGTACTTCCTTCGTTGGGGGTTGGATGCCTGGGGGGTGGAACCGAACCCGTTTTTTGTGCAAATTTTCAAAGAACGTAATCCTTTGTGGTCAAATCGTATCATACATAACAAACTGCAAAATATCAATGTATTCAAGCAGTTTTCAGCTGTGGTGAGCTTGTGGACCAGCATTGGCTGGGATCAAAGTGATCAGGAAGAACAAGAGCTGTTCAGAAAATTGTCAGAATTCCTTTCGCCTGGTGGTTTACTTTTGCTGGATGTAGATAACCTTGAAGGTTGGCAAGCACGCTTTTGCAGAAAGTGGTGGGAAAGAGTTGATGGTGGTTACGTTCTTGACCAGCATGCGCTCAAAGGTAGCAAACTTACCACAACACGGCAATTTCTTCTGGATGCAGGGAGCACCTACAAGGTAACCAGGCAGCTAAGACTCTATACTTTAGAAGATTTGCAGGCTTTGGCAGAACCTTATCAGCTTTTCCTCAGAGTTGCTTACCGCGACTTAAATGGCAACCCTTTTTACCCTGAAGCCCCGAGGACTGTCGCTGTGTTTGAGAAAATTACCGCAGCGTAACCTCACCCCAACCTAACGTTACCAGTTTACCTTCCATGTTAAGGACCAAACTTCCATCTTCTTCGATGTCCACAGCGGTTCCTTCCCAAACTTGATCGTTGCTACGCACCCGCAGTTTCTTTCCCATGGATCTGAATTTGTCTTTGAACGTGGTAAGGATTTCCGAAAAATCAACGATTTGCTCGTACACCTGCTCCATGCGGTAGATTAGATACATGAGTGGCTGTTCTACTGGCAAAGCCTGTCCGAATACGCGTTTTATAGAGGTTGCCTCAGTATCGTTAGGAAACTCATCTTGATTAACATTGATGCCAACACCCACCACCACACCCAGAAGTCCATCTTCCCAGATTCCTTCAGGCAGAATGCCTGCCACCTTCTTACCCTGGATTAGTACGTCATTGGGCCACTTGGTTTCCCAGGGAAGTGGGAGTAAATCCAAATACTCCCCAACAAAAACAGCAGTAGCAAGTCCAAGCAAAGGTGGATTACTGTAGACACTGCCTGGTAAAGCGAAGCTTACCAACAGACTTTTCCCTGGATCGTCTTGCCACACTCGACCCAGACGACCTTTGCCCCTGGTTTGATGCTCCGCCACAAAAGCCGCAGGTTCTTTGTTACCATCCAAAATATATTTGCGAGCAAGGTCGTTTGTGGATTCCACCACTTCGAACTTCTGTATTCTCATGGTGAGCACCCCCTTTGACACATTATAACAGTGTTAAACTGAAAGTGGAGGTGAAGGTAACCATGATGGAATGGTCCTTACGTGAACTTTATCCCACTTTTGATTCTCCTGAGTTTCAAGGGGATTTGAAGGAGCTGGAAAACCGTGTTAAAGAGTTTAACGACTGGTCCCAAGGAGCCTTAAAGGATTACACTGATCCCGTTTCTAAAGCAGAAGCAGGCATTAAACATACCATGGCTATTGCTGAGCTTTATGAGAAACTGGGCGCTTTTGCGCAGCTGACCATTAGTGTGGAGGCCTATAACGAGCAGGCAGCGAAGGCAGCCGATCGTGTGCACACCGTAGTAGCCGATATGGCTCTGGGTGACACAAGGTTTAAGAAGTGGCTGGCGGGTTTGGAAAACCTTGATGAGGTTATTGGAAAATCCGCATTACTTAAAGAACATGAGTATTTCATAAGGGATTCCGTGCGTTATGCTCGTAGGTTGCTAAGCGAGCAAGAGGAAGAGCTCATAAGCAAATTGCAAAGCACAGGCAGTTTGGCTTGGTCAAGGTTGCAAGGTAACCTCACAGCTAAGCTGCTTGTGGACATGAAGAAGGATGGCAAAGAAGAAAAACTTCCGCTCACGGTTGTGCGCAATATGGCTTACCACGAAGATAGGAACGTGCGCATGGCAGCTTATGAGGCTGAGCTCAAGGCCTATGAGAAAATTGATGAGGCGGTTGCATCTAGCCTAAACGGTATCAAAGGGGAGTTTTTGACCATATCCAAGAAGCGTGGTTACAACGACCCGCTAGAAGCCACACTGGAAACGGCAAAGATGGATAGGGCAATTTTTGACACTCTCATGGATGTCATGAATGAGAGTTTGCCCGTATTCCGTAGGTACCTGAAAATCAAGGCGGAAATTCTCGGACATGGAGAACAATTGCCTTGGTATGATCTTTTTGCACCTGTAGGCAGAAGCAGCCGTAAGTTCAGCATAAATGATGCACGGGACTACATTGTGACCAATTTCGGAAAGTTCGCACCCGAACTCTCCGATCTTGCAAGGACGGCTTTTGATAACAAGTGGATCGACGCNNACACCCAGAGAAGGGAAGCGTGGCGGAGCGTTCTGCTATGGCTTGCATCCCATCAAGCAATCTCGTATCATGGCCAATTTTGATGGAACCTTTGATGGAGTTACCACCCTCAGCCATGAGCTTGGCCATGCCTTCCACAATTGGTGCCAGCGTGACGAGAGCATTCTGAATGCTGATTCACCCATGCCCCTAGCAGAAACAGCTTCCACATTCAATGAAACCATGATCACTGAAATAGCTCTTAGCGAAGCAGATCCTCAGGAACAGTTATTCATTCTGGAGAAGAGTTTGAGCGGTGATACTCAAGTGGTCGTGGACATTCTGAGTAGGTTCCTGTTTGAATCTGAGGTATTTAGGAGGAGAACGCAAGGACCACTCTCCGTGGGTGAGCTTAAAGAAATCATGGCAAACGCACAAAAACAAGCCTATGGCGAGGCTTTGAACTGGGACTACCTGCATCCTTACATGTGGGTTAACAAGCCTCACTACTACTATGGTAATCTGCACTTCTACAATTTCCCTTACGCTTTCGGCCAATTGTTTAGCAAAGCTCTTTACGCCATGTACAAGGAGCAGGGGAAGGACTTTATTCCCGTGTATGAAAATCTTTTAAGAAATACTGGCAAACACGACATAGGAGAACTGGGGCAGCTTATCGGCGTGGATCTGACTCAGAAATCTTTCTGGGAGAAGTCCATTGAGCTTATCGAGCAGCAAGTAGAGGAATTTGAACGTTTGGCAAAGGCATAAAAAAGTGTAAGAAACAAAGGGATTTTGTGGAGTTTAATAAAGAAGGGGAGTCGCTTTAAAAGGACTCCCCTTCTTTATTATGTGCTGTGCGCGTTTTTTAGGCGTTTTGTCAGAGAATCAGTGGCCTGACGAACAGTCCCACTATACTAACAAGGATCCAAGCTATGATGGCTGCTCCAAAGGATTTCAAATAAATACCTGGGACTATTGATGCCATTAGCCAAATAATCAGACCGTTTATAATTAGACTAAATAGCCCCAAGGTCAGTATGTTTATCGGCAACGTAAGCAAGGTCAATATGGGTTTTATGGTAAGCTGAGCCAAAGTGAGTACCAAAGCCCCCAGAATTATTGCTGTTAAATTGGCATAAGTCAAACCTTTGTAGAACAGGCTCACTATGGCGAGAGCCAAAAAATTGCCGAGCCATTTTCCCAAAAAGAACATAACATCACCTCCGCTGGCATATGTTAACATACGAGAGCGATTTTCTTTCACTTGTCCCATTATGCTCTTTTTTGATTAAAATATGTCACATGTCACACAGCTATAGTCATGAGAATAGGGGTATGAGCATGGTACATGTGGTTGGTCATAAGAATCCTGATACTGATTCTGTGGTTTCAGCAGTAGGTTATGCAGCATTAAAACCACAGGAATATGTTGCTTTCAGAGCTGGTGAGCCTAACGACGAGACTCTTGAAGTTTTCCAACTTGCCGGTACAGAGGTGCCGCCACTTCTTAGTTCCTTGAGATTAACAGCGTTGGATATGTCAAAACAACTTACTTCGTTGGATGAAAAGGCCACTTTTTTGGAAGCTTCCAAAGTGCTGGAAAGCCAAAAGGTGATTCCCGTACTTAAGTCAGACAAGCTTGTGGGTATTGTCACTGAGAAGGATCTGTTTCGGGTTATACAAAGAGAGCTTTTTGAAGAAGAAGTTACAGTCCGCCTGGAGCCAGAAGTACTCATAAAAACCATACCGGGACGCTTCCTTACTCCTCCGCGAGTCATTGAAGGGGTTCCACTGGTGCTAGCTTCTTCTACTGAAACAGTAGGCAACCGTGTACGCAGTAGTAATGTAGTTATCATGGGCGACCGCTGGGACTTACTGCCCGTACTGCTGAAACGTCGAGTGCGTGCTGTCATTTTCACCATGGGTCTTTCTCCCTCAGAGAACGATTTGAAGCAATTGACGGATGCCGGCATCGTGGTTTTTTCTTCTTCCCTTCACACCTATAACACCATTCGTCTCATGTTCATGGCTTTCACTGTCAAAGAAGCCATGAATGTAAACCCTGTTACGGTTTCGCCTCAGGACGGTTTGGATTTCCTGCGTCGACTTTCAAACCTGCATCGGCACAGATACTTCCCCGTGGTGGAAGAAGATGGTTCTTTTAAAGGTTTGTTGGAACTGGCTGATTTGGCTAGTCCGCCACGCAAAAAGGTGTTCCTAGTGGATCACAACGAGCCTGGACAAGCTGTAGATGGTTTGCAAGAAGCACAGGTAATGGGGATCATCGATCACCACCGCCTTGGAGCATTCACCACTGAAGAAGCTGTGAAGATAATCATTGAGCCAGTGGGATCCACCTCCACCTTGGTAGCTCGAGAGTATGTTCGCCAAAACACACACATGACTCGACAGGTGGCAACGCTTCTTTTAGGCGGTCTGGTCAGTGACACACTTAACTTGCAGTCAGTAACCACAACGCCTTTGGACGTGGATATTGCACAGTTTTTGGAAGAAAGAAGTTTTCTTCCCCGTGATGAGTTGGCTTCACGGCTTTTTCACGCTCGGGTTCAAGCAGTTTTGCGAGATCCTTCAGCTCTGACCAAAGATTTTAAGCTTTTCACGTTTGGTAAAGTAAGGGTGGGCATTGCTCAAATAGAAATTCCTGGAGGTTCCTCCTTGGCTACGGTTATGAGAGATGCCATAGAAAACGTCATGACTGAGAAGTTGGAAAAAGAGGGTTTGGATTTAGCATTGTTTATGCTGACCGACATTACTCAAAAAGGCACTCTCCTTTTTGCTTTCGGCCAGCGTCACATTGCGCAAATGGTTTGGGCAAAACCATTCAAAGACGGTACAGAATACTTGCCCTCCGTGGTCAGCCGTAAAAAGCAAATTGTACCACTGTTGGAACAAGTGCTGGGCGGCACCGGCTAGCAAAACATATAAAAACTCAAGCCGTTTTACCGCCCTCACTTCCCTTTGTGGGTAGCTAACAGCGTGTTAGTAAGCTGTCATGCTGCGCAGTCTTCTTATGCGTTCCTGCGTAGGTGGGTGCGTGGAAAACAGATTGGCCATCCAATCACCCTTTATATGATTAACTATGAACAGCTCAGCGAAAGCTGGGTTCGTCTTAGCCAAAGCGCTCTTAGGCATTTGCTTACCATAAAG
>DMVM01000060.1:4207-4605 GCA_003476705.1 Coprothermobacter sp. | reverse complement strand
TCTGCCATGAACTCACGTTCTCGGCTCACAGCTAAGCGTATTAGTGTTGCAGCCAAAGGAGCCAAGAATATCAGAAGCAAACCAATGAGGGCAATGATGGGATTGCGGCCTCTATCGTCGCTGTCTCCAAAGCTACCCCAAAACATCATTCGCCAAGACAGATTTGCCAAGTAAGAAATCATGAGTGCCATGGTGGCAGCCATGCTTGTAAGCAATATGTCTCTGTGTTTTATGTGGCTGAGCTCATGAGCTATGACGCCAGCCAATTCATCTCTGTTTAGTATTTTCAAAATGCCACGTGTGGCAACGACCACCGCATGATCTGGATCTCTTCCTGTGGCAAAGGCGTTGGGCTCCATGGTCTCCATGATGCCCACCTTCGGCATAGGCAAACCAGC
>DMVM01000060.1:0-4152 GCA_003476705.1 Coprothermobacter sp. | reverse complement strand
TATCGGAGTACCAATAACTTGCCCAAATTTGCACCAGTGCCATGACCAGCGCTATGGTCATCCACAAGCTAACGTTTCCAAATAAATAACCTAATACCCATCCCAATGCCAGTATCAGTGCGCCAAACCATATCATCAGTAAAAAGGTTTTTAGCCTAACATTACGCATGGTGTCGGTTACACTAACAGCCAATATTTATCACCTCGGTTACATTATACCCAGCTATTTCAGGAATTAAACCTATTTTTAAGTCATTAAACGTTTTTCAGCTTATAATACTTTCGGAAATGGTAAATCGAGAAAAACTTCTTACACTCATACAATCAGCTTTTGATGAAGGTGATCTGCTTTTGGAGAATGGTGCCCTTAGGGCTGCTGCAAATCGTTTTTACACCGGCACCATGTATGGAGTCATGTTGTTCTTGGATGAGCCAGTACAAGCTGATGAGACTATTTGGCGGCTTGGCTCAAGGTACCTTAGAAAGAGCGCTAAGATTTACAAGACGTCGTTGGAAATAAGAAAACTTCGAGGCTCAATCGAATTCAGCATTGAACAGGAGCCTTCTTTGTCTGATGTTAAAAGGCTCAGTAAGTTGTGCCACGTACTTAGTACGTGGTGTATGGAACAAACGAAGGAACCCTTATGGAACGAGAAATCATACTCCGTGGAGTAAGACATCACAATCTCAAGAATATTTCTCTGAACATACCCAGAGAAAAATTCATCGTAGTTACTGGTATTTCTGGTAGCGGTAAGTCCACTTTGGCTTTTGATGTACTGTATGCGGAAGCTCACCGACGCTTTATTGAATCACTGAGCGGCTATGCCAGGATGTTTCTGGGTATCATGCAAAAACCTGATGTGGACTACATCGAGGGCATACCACCAGCCATATCAGTGGAGCAGAAGACGGCTTCTCATAATCCACGTTCCATCGTTGGCACGGTAACCGAAATTTACGACTACTTACGTCTGCTGTTTGCTCATGTGGGTGTACCTTACTGCCCTGAGCACCGAATTCCCATGCTACCCGTTACCGTGGATGAAATTGTGGACAGGGTACTTACAAATTACGCAGGTGAGCGCATTTACGTGCTCGCACCGGTAGTACGTGGAAAAAAAGGTGAGCAAAAGAAACTCATAGAACAAATAGCCAAGATGGGTTACACCAAAATCTTCCTTGATGACCTTCTCTGCGATGTGGACGAACCTGTGGAAATCGATAAGAACCAACGTCACACGTTGGAAGTGGTAACGGACCGCCTCACCGTTAAGGCTGAGAACCGTTCCAGAATTGCCGATGCTGTGGAACAAGCTTTCCAACTCGCAGAAGGGGTTGTGGCAATCACTACTGAGGAGGGTAAGGAGTATTTTAGCCAGCAGATGGCTTGCCCCATATGTGGTAGGACCTTACCTGAGCTTTCACCTAGACTGTTTTCTTTCAACTCACCCTACGGCGCTTGCGAAGTATGTAACGGTCTGGGATTCCAAACCAAAGCATCAGAGGATTTGGTAGTGGACCATGAAAGCCCACTGCTGGAAGCGATTATTCCTTATCGCGATAACGAGTTTTATCAGCAAATGCTTCATGCTTTGGCGCGTGAGTTTCACATTGACCTGAAGAAGCCCTTCAAAGACCTTCCTGAAGATGTAAAAGAAAGCATCCTTAGGAAGGGTTTTGGACGTGTTAAACTGCCCATTTATTTGGAAAATGGCCGGGAGATACATGTGCAGTTCAGACCTGTGCTGGCGGAAATCGAGCGGCGCATAAATGAAACGGCAAGCGAAGATGTTTTTAACTGGTATTACCGGTATGTGGAAGAGGTACCTTGCGATGCATGTGGTGGCGCCCGGCTTAGGCCTGAGGCTTTGTGGGTGGAAATCGATGGGCTAAACATTTATCAGGTGAGCAGCATGGATTTCAAGCATTTCTTGGCTTGGCTTAAGAGTCTCCACATTACCGGTGCAAGAAGCCAAGTGGCTCAGCCAATCATGCAGGAGCTCATCAAAAGGGTGAATTTTGTGGTGAACATTGGTTTGGACTACATCCAGGTAAACCGTCGTATGGATACCCTTAGTGGTGGTGAAGCTCAGCGTGTACGTTTAGCATCCCAACTGGGTAGCGGACTAACAGGTGTGCTCTACGTTTTGGATGAGCCATCCATAGGACTGCACAGCCGTGATACAGAAAGGTTGGTTACCATACTACGCTCGTTGCGTGATGACGGTAACACCGTGGTTGTGGTGGAACACGACAACGACATCATTGAATCATCGGATCACGTAATTGATCTAGGACCCTACGCAGGTAAAAGGGGCGGAGAAGTGGTTTTTCAAGGTAACTCTGAGGAGCTTAAGAAAGCTAATACTCTCACCGGCCAATACGTATCTGGTCGGAGGCAAATACAGGTTACCCAGAAGAGGCGCGTGCCCCAAGGTTGGGTGCGGGTTCAAGATGCATCTTTGAATAACTTGAAGCACATCGATGTGGGTTTTCCGTTGGGCTGTTTCACTGTGGTCACAGGTGTTTCTGGTTCTGGAAAGTCCTCTTTGGTCATTGATACCCTTTACAAAGCACTGGAGAACTACCAAAGCAGAAGAAAAGTGACCAGTGTGCGCCTAAGGAATTTGGAAATCCAGGGTGACATAAAACATACGGTTTTGGTTGATCAAAGTCCCATCGGACGTACTCCACGTAGTAACCCAGCCACCTATACGGGTGTGTGGACACCCATACGTGAACTTTTCGCTACGCTGCGGGAAAGCAAGGAACGTGGTTACAAAGCTAGCCGTTTTTCTTTTAACGTGCCCAGTAGTAGGGGCGGTGGAAGGTGCGAAGCCTGTAAAGGTGAAGGGCAGACCAAAGTAGAAATGGCTCTTTTACCTGATGTTTACGTGACTTGTGAAGTTTGCGGCGGTAAGCGGTTCAACAAAGAAACCTTGGAGGTTAAGTACAAAGGACTCAGCATTGCTGATGTGCTGGAACTCACTGTTGATGAAGCGCTGGAAGTTTTCGAGAACATCCCCGCCATAAGAAGAGGTCTCGAGGTTTTGCAGGCTGTGGGTTTGGGTTATATTGAGCTTGGGCAACCCGCTCCCACACTTAGTGGTGGCGAGGCGCAGCGTGTCAAACTTGCTACTTACCTAAAATCCAGAGCTAAGGATTACGTGTTCATTTTGGACGAGCCAACCACGGGTTTGCACAGTTACGACGTCGAGATGCTCCTCCAAGTACTCCACAAGCTTGTGGATCAGGGGAACACAGTCATTGTTGTGGAGCACAACCTTGATGTGGTAGGAAACGCTGATTACATTGTGGACTTAGGGCCCGAAGGTGGCGATGAAGGTGGTTACGTCATCTTTACTGGCACCCCAGAAGAGCTGGTGAAGCAGGAGCATTCCTACACCGGTCAGTACTTGCGTCTGTACTGGGAACGCTTCAAACCGCAGCTTATTTTGTCACATTAGCAAAAATTATGAGGTACACAGGCAAAGCAGCATTAGTAACGGGTGGTTCTCGTGGCATAGGGGCTGCCGTGGTTAGGCGTTTGGCACAGGAAGGCCTCAAGGTGGCTTTCTTTTACAGGCAGCGAGTGGACAAAGTAGAAGAGCTGCTTGAGTGGGCACGACATGCTCAGCTTACCGTGGTGCCCATCAAGGTGGACATAAGTGATCCCAGAAATTTGCTTAGCGCTATTACCGATGCAAAAGCCAACGTGGGTCCTATCGATTATCTGGTGAATAATGCTGGCGTGTCACATTACAAATTGCTTACTGAAGAAGAGCAGCAAGAACTTGAGGAAGTCCTACGCACCAATTTAGAATCAGTCATATTGCTTACCCGGGAAATAGCAAAAGGCATGGTCATACGCAGCTTTGGTTCCATTGTGAACATTTCCTCCATTTGGGGCCTCTATGGAGGTTCATGTGAAGCCGTCTACGCCGCCACAAAAGGCGGCATTATCAGTTTTACCAGGTCGCTTGCCAAAGAGCTCGGTCCCAGTAATGTACGTGTGAACTGTGTAGCTCCTGGTGTGGTGCGTACCGACATGATGCTAAATCACTTCACTGAAGA
The DNA here is from genome assembly GCA_003476705.1 of Coprothermobacter sp. Classification (GTDB taxonomy): domain Bacteria; phylum Coprothermobacterota; class Coprothermobacteria; order Coprothermobacterales; family Coprothermobacteraceae; genus Coprothermobacter. The sequence goes on along the minus strand of DMVM01000060.1, from coordinate 75 downwards.
AGAAATCGCTCAGTTGTGCCAGCGAATTCCCTTAGGTAGGTTAGCTCATCCTGAAGAAGTTGCGTCTGCAGTGGC
>DMVM01000118.1 GCA_003476705.1 Coprothermobacter sp. | reverse complement strand
GTTGGTTGCAGGTTCGAGTCCTGCCTCCGGAGCCATTTTTATTTGGTCAGGTGAAAAAACAAAAAGCCCCCTTCGTTTTGGGGGCTTTTTGTTTTAACGTTTGTTGGGCCCGAGTGGCTTATTCTCTCTGGCCAAGTTCATGGTCCAGCATAAGCAAACCTGCTGGCGCATCGTTTATCATTTCAAGCTTTTTCATTACATGCTCAGCTTGAGCTTCCTCTTCCACCTGTTCTTTCACATACCACTGCAAAAACTCCATGGTGCCATAGTCTTTTGCCGACTGTGCTATTTCAAGAAGGCTGTAGATGGATTGAGTGATAAACCTTTCATGGTCATAGGCGTCTTGGAAAACCTTCAGTGGTGACTCCCACGTTTGTTGAGGCTTTTCGATGGCCATAAGCTCTACGTGCCCTCCACGCTCCAAGACGTAATTAAAAAGTTTCATGGCATGGTTTAGTTCTTCCGCCGATTGTGCTTTCATCCATTTAGCAAACCCAGCCAAATTCTTAGACTCGAAATCAGCAGCCATGGATAAGTACAAGTAAGCTGAGAAAAGTTCCTTATTTATCTGTTCGTTCAAAGCTTTTTCTACTGTTTCTGTAAGCATACTAATCTACCTCCCCGTTTATTCTAAGGCTTTCACAATTTCTTCGTAAGGTGGTTCCTTACCTGGGTCTTCGCTCACCCATGCGTAGGTCACCTTTCCGTCTTCCACAATAAACACTGATCTTTTCGCCGCAGTATAGTTAGGAACACCTGCAAAATCAGTGTGAACTCCACCGTATTTTTTTGCTACTTCTCCGCCAAAATCCGATAGTAAGGAGAACTCAATACCGTTGTGCTCTGCAAAGGTCTTGTTAGAAAAAGGTGTATCTACGCTTATTCCTAGGACTGTTGCCTCTAGTTCGTTGAATCTAGCCATCATGTCTCTGAAGGTGCACATCTCTTTTGTGCATACGCCAGTAAACGCTCCAGGGTAAAAAGCCAGAACAACTCTTCCTTTCAACGAAGACAGTCTAACTTTTTTTAGATTATGATCGGTTAATTCAAAGTCTGGTGCTGAACTTCCCACTGTTAACATATTTTTATCACCTCTAAAAAGGAGATACCCAAAATCCTGCACACTTATTCTTTCCTATGCATGCGAAAATATATCCTAAGACAGGAGGTGCTTTATAGGCTATGAAAGAGGGCATAGATGTGGTTTTGGACTTTCAACGCAATGAGATTACTGAGGCGCAGGTTTACGGTTTTTTAAGTAAGTTGGCGAAGGGGAAGAACAAAGAGATTTTAAACAAAATCAGAAATGACGAACTTAAGCACTACCAAATGTGGCGTGAAATCAGCGGTCAAGATGTGAACATAAACTGGCTAAAAGTGTTTTACTACTCATTGCTAGCACTGATATTTGGTGTTACTTTTACCATTAAACTCATGGAAAAGGGAGAGCAAAGCGCAGAGGTCGCCTACAAAGGCATAGCTTCCCAATATGCTCAAGCAGAAGCCATTTACAAAGACGAAGAGAACCACGAAGAAACGCTTTATCAGCTTATAGAAGAAGAAAAACTGTCCTACTTAGGTTCCATTGTTTTGGGTTTGAACGATGCATTGGTGGAAATTACAGGTACACTGGCAGGACTGAGTTTCGCTTTACGGGTATCTCAAACTGTTGGCATTGCTGGACTAATTACTGGGGTTGCTGCTTCACTTTCCATGGCAGCATCGGAGTATTTGTCTCAAGTCGCTGATGGAAAGCCTAACCCTGTGAAGGCTGCCATTTACACTCTAATTGCCTATTTCGTGGTGGTTTTGGGTCTTGTGCTACCTTACTTCTTTATCGGTAACGCTGTTACTGCTTTCGTGGTCACACTGGGTGTGGGGCTGCTCGTAGTAGTTTATTACGCCGGCTTTGCATCTGTAATTCACGAGAAATCTTTTGGGAGCACGTTCCTGCAGATGCTCTTAGTCGTATTTGGCGTTTCTCTAATATCTTTTGGCATAGGGCAACTGGCACGCGTTGTATTCGGTATCTCTGTTTGAATAGCTATTGTGGTGTACTGAACTACCAGCTGTTTAAGTAGTACCAGTTATCTTGCGGAAAGACTGGTTCGTGGTAGCGATCGTTGGTATGAGCGTTAGTGAGTATCTCAATGGTGTCGTTCCTGACTACTATCATGGTGTGCCCTTGGTCAGCCATCATGAGGCCTCCTGCTCTTATTTCCCAGCTCTTTACTGAGCGGACTACCTTCTTTTGCTGAAGTAAGTAGCGCCTTAGTCCTGAAGAGCTTGTCCACGCCCAGCCGTTGGCAGCGTCTTTTAGTCGCTGCCATTTTCCGGGTTCCACTGGTAATCCTGCATAGTTCAAAGCTTGAGAAGCGAAATCTGCGCAATCAGTGCTGCACAAGAAGTCGTAGTAGGGCCACTGCTCGTTATTCCACTTTGTATTATCGCTAGCGATGGCTGTTCCTGGGCATACTGTGGTAGCGTTGCTGGTGTATTTATCCGCGTACTCTACTACTTTCCAAGGGTCGTAGTACGTCTTCTTTAGTGGTATGTTAGTTCCGTTTATGACTCTTTGCATGCTCTGTTTACCAAGGTCGTACATGGTTTGAGCAGGTAGTGGTTTGAAGTCTTTAAGTTCTATTCGTTGGTATTGCGGTTGTTCCACCAGCACCTTTAGGTTATTTTCGGTCAAGGTATTTGAGGCGGTCAGAGATCCGGTCACGTACAGAAACAGATAGCTGTCGTATTTCTTGCCTATGTACCGAGTGAGTTCATCATACGTTCTATCCAGATAAGTAACCACATTTGTCAGTGTTGAAGCTGAAAGATTCTTGTTCTTTTGCTTTAAAAGTTCCACTTTTTGGTTCTGTTCTTGCAAGTCTGGGTAGCTTTGCAGACCTAAAGCACTTAAAGCACCTTTTATGAAGGGGAGCTCATCCACTGTCTTGTACTTTAGCGTTTTCACTGCTTTCATTAACACGGTAGCTGTATAGGTGTTTTTGTTTGTGTTTTCGCTCACGAAGGTCAAAGAAACGCTGTCCACTTGGTAAAAAGTTTCATAGTTGCGTTTATAGGT
>DMVM01000008.1 GCA_003476705.1 Coprothermobacter sp. | reverse complement strand
CTTTCTCTGTGCTTGTTGCCATGGGAATAGATCCAAACTCCGCTGCAAAGGTTTTGGAGGAGGTACAAACTCCGCGTAGAAGACAGCAGATTCTGGGCAGCCTAAATGGCACATCGATTATGGTGGACATTGCTCTGCATCCAACAGAACTAAAAGCCCTTCGTGAAGTTTTCGAATCGAGTAAACAGCGGGTTCTACTTGTTTTTCAACCTCACCGTTATAGTAGGTACAAGCTCCTGTTTAAGGACTTTGTCGAAGAGCTTTCACTGTGGAGCGATGTAGTTATAACAGAAATATATCCATCAGATGAACCCCTCGAAGACACCAGTAGTTATCCGTTATATGAAGAAATAGGTAGTAGGAACAAATTCTTCTATTCGGACAAAGAAAAATTGTTTCAAGACTTGCCTGACATTATGAGCGGTTATGACATTGTGCTCTTTGCTGGTTTGGGAAGTATTGGTAATTGGGCTGAAGAGTTTTACACAGAAAACTCCACAAAAAAGCTAGTCAACTAATTCTTCAAAAAGCTCTTTTTGTTAACCAACTCTTAATTCTCCACCGTATAATACTTATAGTAACTCATGTTCAACCTTTAAAGGAGGAGGTGTTAGACTTGGATGGAAAGCTTCTAAAAAGGTATTTGTCCTTGGTTTTAGTCCTCGCTATGGCAGTTGGTTTCGCTCTCCCCATAAACGTTGGTGCACAGGAGACACTAAAGATTACAGTACTAGAGACTTCAGATGTCCACGGTCATATTCTGGCTTATGACTACGGCAAGGACAAAGAAGATCAAAGTTTTGGTCTATCTAAGGTCGCCACTTATGTTAATAAAGTGCGTACGGAAAACCCCAACACGATTCTTGTAGACAACGGTGATTTTTTACAAGGCACGCCGCTAGTCGAAAATTATCTTACAGCTACTCTAAATCCCATGGCTGCAGCTATGAACTACCTCAAGTACGATGCAGTGGTGTTAGGAAATCACGAGTTTAATTTCGGTATGGAGGCTCTAAAGAAGTTTGTAGAATCTCTCTCTGTACCAGTCATTTCTGCGAATGTCGTAAAAGCTGGAACTGAGGAGCCGTATTTCAAACCGTATGTGGTCATAGAACGTTCCGGTGTAAAGATCGGGATTCTTGGTCTTACAAGTTTAGTGGTAAAAAAGGTGGAAAAACCAGCGAACCTTGAAGGTGTGGACCTAATTGATCCTGTTGAAACCGCTAAGAAGTATGTAAACATCCTCAGAAATGAAGAAAAGGTGGATGTAGTGATTTTAGCCGGTCACTCCGGACTGGAATACGATCCTGAGACCAAGACTTACAGCACTCGCGAGTACCCTGAGAACTTCATTTTCAACGTTGTAGACAAGGTTCCTGGTATTGATGCTGTTCTTTCAGGACACGATCACAATGAATTTGCGAAAGTAATTACCACATCTTCTGGAGCAAGAATCCCTGTTGTTCAGCCAAGCTCTTGGGCGAAAGCTGTTGGTCGAATTGACCTTACCTTGGTTAAAGAAAACGGTGCATGGAAAGTTTCCGAGGCAGTTCCTACAACAGTTAAGATGAAGGACTATGAAGAAGACGAAGAACTCATTGCTCTGATGCAAAAGGAGCACGAAGAGGTTCTCCAGTTCATTCGAACTCCCATCGGAGAGTTTAGTGAAGATTTCCCTGTCTTAGACCCGTTAACAGCTCGCATGTCTGATAATGCATATTTTGATATCCAGCTAAAAGCAATGGAATGGGCTGCTGGTACTGACATTGCCGTACAGGCCATACTTCCTACGACGCCGCCTACATTTACCAAGGGCCCCATCACAATCAAGGATGTCAACGCTTTGTACATTTATGCCAATACACTTTACAAGGTAAAAGTAACAGGCCAAATGATCAAAGATCTATTGGAGAATTCAGCAAAGTACTTTGTTTTTAGCTATGATCCGTTAAACGGTGCAACGTTAAGCTCTGATCCGAATTTCCGTGCCTACAATTTTGATGGTGTGTCGGGCGTCAGTTACCAAATAGATGTCACGAAACCTGTGGGAGAAAGAGTGGTTAACATGACTTACAAAGGAGAACCACTGAAGATGGACGATTGGTATGTGATTGCCATTAACAACCACAGGTTTGAATCGTTACGTGACACTGTTTTCAAAGGTGCCGAAAAGCTTTGGGAAAGTGACATTGACATTGCTGAGTACATCGTAAACTACATAAAAGAACAGAAGACCATTGTCCCTGAAACCGATAACAACTGGTCTATAACCCCAACCTATCTTTTGTACAATGCTCCTGCTTTGGTAAACGATTATGCTACCTTGGATCAAACTAAAACACTGTATGCAGGATATCAAGGTCCTTCTGTCAGCCTGACCAGAGGAAGCGCTGCTTGCTTCTTTACATCCGTTTACATAACTGCAACCCCTGGCGGCGAGATACCAGAGTTTAAGGATCTTGACCCTAACATAAACAGCTGCGTAAAGCCTTTGTTGCAGACGGGACTTTACGTTGGATATGGTGATGACACTGTAAGACTGGAAGAAGGGTTAACCAGAGAACAGTCTGTTGTGGTTGCATTAAGAGGAATGAAAGCAGCAGAAACACTGCCAAATGATGATGAAGCCAACAGCATTCTAGCCAACTATCCAGACGCTGAGGAGGTTTCTTCTTGGGCACGACCCTATGTAGCAGCTGCATTGAAGTATGGCTGGCTCAAGACTAGGGATGGCAAAATTGCTCCCAAGGACAAAATTACTGAAAGTGAACTGGTTTACATGCTTCACTGGAGCCGCTTCCCCAATGTGCGCATGCTCAGCATCAACGACTTCCACGGCAATATAAGCACTTTCTATAATGACAGCAACTTGAAAGCTACGGTGGGTGGATACGAGACCATTGCTTGGTACGTAAACAAGTACAGGGCAGAGAACCCTCTTTACACATACTTCTTTGATGCTGGCGATTTGATGCAGGGTACTCCTACGTCGACCATACTTCATGGTGAGCCGTTGATCACACTGCACAATGCTATTGGCGCTGATGCTATGGCTATTGGAAACCACGAGTTTGACTGGGGTCTGGATGTGCTAAAGGAACGCATAGAACAGGCTAAGTTCCCCATAGTTTCTGGAAACATTTTTGATAAAGAAACAGGAGAACTAGTAGACTTTGCAAAACCCTATGCAGTGCTGGAAAAAGGCTTCCTTAGTGTGGGCGTTGTTGGTTTCACCACACCAGAATCTTCCATAACAGCTCATCCGTCCATTGTGGGCGGGTTGGAGTTTAAGAGTGCCAGCTCCATACAGCCTTACATCACCGAGCTGAAAGATAAAACTGATCTAGTTGTTGTTCTCGCTCACGATAGTGCCTATCAAGATTCTAAGACAGGTTCCATAACAGGGCCCTCTGTTCTGGATATTGCAAGCTATAAGCCAGATGCACTGATTACAGGACACAGCCATACCCAAGTTGCTGGATTCATTGACGGGGTTCCCACAGTGCAAGCCTGGTACAATGGGCGTAGAATCGGCGGTATAGGGCTTCTTTACGATGCGTTGGAAGGCGAAACTCTGTTGAAGACAGCAACCTTGATAGCTCCTAAGGTTACTTCAGAAACATCAGTTCCAGCTGTGGCAGAAATCATTGCAACATATGACGAAAAAGTAGGTCCAGTATTTGGCGTTGCAATTGGTTACACAGAAAATGGTTTGACGAGAAACTATTATGGCGAATCTAACTTGGGCGATTTTACTTCCGACATCATGCTGCAGGCTGCAAGCAAAGCCATTGATGCTGTTGTCGATGCAGCTTTCCAGAATGCTGGAGGTCTTCGCATTGACATCCCAACTGGGACAATCACCGTAGGAACTATTTGGCAGCTGATGCCATTTGACAACACGGTTGTTGTGATGGACCTTAAAGGTGCAGACATTAAAGCTTTGCTCGAAAGATCTTGCCTGAAGGAAGGCGAATCTGATGCAAATGGCGTTAGCAAGGGTCAGTTACAACCTTCCGGCATCAGGTGGACTTGCGACATGAGCAAGCCCATAGGTGAAAGAGTTACCACGATCTCGTTTGAAAATGCTAAAGAGTTTAGCTTGGATGCAACTTACAAAGTCGCAACGAATGACTTCTTGGCAACTGGTGGAGATGGCTTTGCCGCGTTTAAGAACGGTACAAACCTCACCAACACCTTTGTTCTAGTGCGTGACGCTATCATTGAAGCTATAAAGCAAATGACTGAGGAAGGAAAGACCATCGACTACGAAGTAATTGGCAGAATAACAATCCTTCAGTAAGCAGTAGCTACGCACGCTAAAGAAGGGGAGCCAGCTGGCTCCCCTTCCTGTTATATAATCATGTTTATGAAAATAGGATTAGCTCAAATAAACCCAAAAGTCGGTGACTTTGATAGTAATAAACAGAAAATCCTTCATGCTCTCGATGAGCTAAAAGAAGCGGAAATTGTTGTGTTTCCCGAACTCGCTTTAACCGGGTACCTTCCAGAGGATCTTTTGTTTAGCAGAGACTTTTTACAACAAAGCCAGCAGACTCTGTGTGAAATAGCATGGTTGGTTCCACGTAATCAAGTGGTTATTCTGGGAGCACCCGAGAAGGAAGGCACGGACCTCTACAATAGTGCATTCCTTATCAATGGGGGAGAGATTGTCGGCAGTCACAGAAAAG
>DMVM01000077.1 GCA_003476705.1 Coprothermobacter sp. | reverse complement strand
CAACAAGCACAGAGAAAGCCATGGCCAAATTCAATCCGTTATGTTTACCGAAAATTTTATCGTTTAAAATAGTGAATCGCTTACCTTCATAACAAACACATATCTTAGGGCTCACGCCTTCAAGCTCAAGCGCATCAATGCGTATATCCGGCGAACCAAAACCAATCCAGCGCACACGCCTTGAAGAGTAATCCATTCCCTTAAGCAAGGGATCGTTGTAGTTCAGTACAGCAATACTGCTGTGAGGACGACCTAATATGAAGCGATGCACTGTAGCAGCCAAGTTCTCCATCGTTCCGTAGAAAGGTAAGTGATCGTCATCCAAGTTCAGAACGACTTTCACCGATGCAGGAATCCTCACTAGGCTACCATCACTTTCGTCTACTTCTCCTATGACGGGCCCGCTGCCCAGTTTTGCATTTCCACCTAAAGGGTTTACCACGGCACCTCCTATGAAAGTTGGATCAAAACCCAAAAGCTCGAGACCTTCCGCTATGAACGCGGTAGTCGACGATTTACCGTGAGTACCTGTTACTGCTACCGATAAACCTTCGTCCAGAAGATCTGCTAGAATCTCTGAGCGGTGCAGAACAGGAATGTGCACATCCAAGGCAGCTCTGAACTCCTCATTGTCCGGTTTAATAGCTGAGGAATAGACAACAAAGTCTGCATCTTGAAGATGTTTTGGGTCATGTCCTGTAAACAGAGTTACACCACACGCTGATAAATCTGCTTTGGTCATAAATTGAGGTTGCACGTCGCAGCCCGAAACAGAAATGCCTCTCTGAGCTAAGATTTTAGCGAGGGCACTCATACCCATACCCCCTACAGCCATGAAGTGATATCTTCCCTGCCACTGTACCATTTTACGATTTCTCCAATATAACTTTTGGCAAAGCCGTCTTTAATCCCATAGATTTCTTTAGCTGTCTTCTAAAATAAGTCATTATGTTAGATGGCATTTCCACTTTGTTAGCAAAGACTTTCACCACCGAAGGCAAAGTAGATACTTGCAGCGCAAAGTAGAAACGATAACCCGTAATGATTTCTTCCAAAGGCTTTATGAGCTGAGTAAGCTCACGAGGCTTAAAAGTAATGCCAAGGTCTTCTCTTGCCAAACGCAAAGCATCAGTCAGCTTATCCACATTGTAGTTCTCCTCTGCCGATGCTGCGATCACGGTTTTTCGATCAACCCATGGAAACTTGTCTAAGAATGCTTCGGTGAGAATGCTCTCAGCTTTGCGTGGATCTTCCGCAAGATCGATTTTGTTCAGAACTGCAATGTAACCAATTCCTTCTTCCTCTGCTATTCTTATTACACTTTCGTCTAAAGATGTGAGTCCAACAGAAGCGTCTATGACATGAACTAGTACCTGCTGTTTGCGTAATCGATTTTCCAATCTTTTCACTGCCAGCATTTCTGGAACAGAAAGCCGTCTGAGGTCTCCTTTCCTTAGTCCCGGAGTATCAGTTACCTCCACAACCATGTCCTTCACATTTATTGTTTCTGTGATGAAATCCAACGTCGTACCAGGCATTTCAGATACGAGCACGCGTTCTTTACCTAAGAGTCTGTTCATAAGCGTGGATTTACCAGCATTTGTGCGACCTATGACCGAAATTTTAAACTCAACATCTTCTTTAGCTATGCTTTGATCTTCCTCGCCCAGATATTCCCACATTAGGTCCAATAGGTCGCCACTGTTGCGGCCAGTTGTAGCAGATACGAATTGGACTCTATCAAAACCCAGATTATAAAGGTCAGGATTAAAACCTTCAGGCAACAGGTCCATTTTGTTACCTACTACTATGACCTCTTTCCCCATTTTCCTTAGATCTTGTGCAATGTCGTATTCCACAGAGCTAAGGTGCTCGCTAGCATCTACAACAAACAAAACTACGTCAGCATCCTGCGCTATTTCCAGGGAACGTTTCCAAAATGATTCTAAATCCTGCTCACCTCGGTACAGTCCGCCTGTATCAACAAGTTCAAAATAACGGCCTCTCCACTCGCAAATGTGAGAAAGATAATCGCGTGTTACACCTGGCTGATCATAGGTTAGTGCTTTACGCCCACCCACTAGGCGATTGAAAAGAGAAGATTTTCCCACATTAGGAGCTCCGATTATTACAAACCTTTTCATATGCGGTAATTATTCTATCATAGGCTTGGTAGACCAGATCTAGCGGTGTCGAAGCCCCTGCTATGATCCCAACGATGTCATAGTTGAGCGAAAAAAATGCTGCCTCATCTAGATCCAGTGTGAGGAGTGCTGGCTTACCAGATGCTAAAGCTTTTGCAACCAGATGCCTGCTGTTGGCACTAGTGGAAGACCCCAAAATTATCAGAGCTTCACACTTTTCAATAAGCTGAGCATTTGCTTGTTGGCGTCCCTTGGTAGCAGTGCAAATGGTGTCCATAATGCGGTAACCTTCGGCAGCTAACGTGTGCAAAATGATTGGATCTGTGGTGCTTTGAAACACTACAGGGAAACGCTTGTCCGCCAGCTTACCTTCTGGTCCACAAAGCACATACGAGCCTTCCGGAAGCTCTGATAGTAATGCTTTTATCTCCTGATGCTGTGGATCGCCAACTATGTTGACCTTACCAAAGTTCTTAACCGCTTCTAACGCTTTCTTGTGCACAAAAAGAACCAAGGGGCAAACGGCGTCTACTACTTTACAGTTCTTCTCCTTCAGACGTTCTAAAACATCCCTTGGTGTACCATGGGCTGATAGCACTAGCCAGGAATTAGAAGGAATCTTCTCTACGTCTTCCTCCAGAATCAACCCGTGCTTTGCAAGGTCAGCCATGACAATTTCGTTGTGAACCAAAGGGTGAACAGCAAAAACAGTTCCATGCTTTTCCAAGATCTTGCGACAAA
>DMVM01000036.1 GCA_003476705.1 Coprothermobacter sp. | reverse complement strand
GAGCCTGGACCCACATGGCAGTAGTGAGCAGTTAGCACAATATTTGCTTTCTCAGAGGGATTCAGTCTGGCTTCAACTACGGGCATCTTTTCTAGTTTAAAAGAGCTCTTTACTTCCAAGTGTGCTTCCACGTTGTTTTGGTTGATTAGTAGCCTTTTTAGCTTCTTCGAAATGCTGGGTTTTACCTGCACCATGGGAATCATTTTTAGTTCTTCTAGGTGGCTCTCATTTAGAAACAAACCCCTGTAGGTGTAGGCATCTATGTCGCGATCTTGATACCATATAACGCCCAATGCTCCTTTTTCTGAGGCTTTGTACAAAGCCACTAGCGGTTCCTCATCAGTGAGTACTATTTTTCCGGTGGTATTGGACCAATCTGGAAGAGGAATTACCAAAGAACCCTCAGCTACTCCACCAGGTGAGTAAGGCACTACAGCGAGTGTATGTTCCTGAGTAGAACAAAGCAGCTCATTATAAGGACTTACCAGTTCACAGTATCCATCGGTTAGTTCCCAGCCCAGAGGCATGGTTAAGCCCATAATGGTTTCTTTCCCGTCGTATTGGTAAGTACGTGTGACTACATCTAGCCCCAAATTAGAAGCTTCTTGTGAAATGATTTTTGCAGCCTCAATTAGCCCAGCAGTTCCCTGTAAACGATCCATTGAAGACAAAAGCCCCCAAACCTTTTTTGCGGGATCCATTCATGCATCACCTCAAGAACAGTTTATCTCACTTAGTGCATAATATAATGAAATTGTGAGACCGTTAGTTGCCAAGGTTATTCGAGATCCTCTTTACGGTGACATAAGGTTGAACTTCCTAGAAGCTGCCATTATGGATCATGTGGCTTTCCAAAGGCTAAGAAGGATAACACAACTGGCTGGTGCCCCGTTTGTGTACCCGGCTGCTGTCCATACACGTTTTTCACATTCTTTAGGAACCATGAACGTGGCAAAACTTTATGCTGAGGCGCTGGAGCTAAGTCCAGAGGATTATTTGATCACATCGCTATCTGCTCTTTTGCATGATGTTGGTCATGGTCCCTTTAGCCACTGTTTTGAAGATGCGGCTTCTAGCTGGTTAGGTATGAACCATGAGCAGCTCGGCATGAGCATAATGCAGTTAATTAGAGATACCCTGCTGGATCAGTGTCCTGCCAAGCTTTTACAGGGTTTGGAGAGGGAAGCGCACATTTATGGATTCGATAATGCAAGTGATTACGTGCACTGGGCTTTTGAGGAAACCATTTCAGCTGTAAAGAACGAAGACTACAGAGCTCACATTGTTGATGGTCCCATGGGTGCCGACAGGTTGGACTTTATAACTCGTGATGCATATTTTACTGGTGTTAGTGCGTTTAACACAGTGGATATTTTTAGGCTCACAGGAAATGCCCTTCTAATGGATGGTCAGCTGGTGTACAGGGCAAAAGTTGTGGACAACATTTATGGCTTGACACTGGGGCGTTTTCTCATGTACAAGAATGTGTATTACCACAAAACCAGCAGGGCTGCTGAGCTTATGATGCAACTCATGATCGCGGAAGCAATTGAGGAAGGGCTTCTAGATGGCTATCGAAGTGTGAAAGAGTTTATCAACCTAGATGAACCTACCCTCTTGGGTTTAGTAAAGATAAGGGGAGGTAAGAGCGCGCAGATTTATGACCAGCTCCTCCGAAGAAAGCTGTGGAAGGTGGTGGAAGAAAGAATTGTGAAGGCTGAGCAGCAGAGCCAGATTTTGGAAGAGCTTTATTTGTTGCATGCACCTTGCCATATTGATGTACCTGAGAAGCTTAGCCTTGTTAGTCCCATGGATCGTGGCGAGGTGCTCATCTTGGATGAAAAAGGTGTGGTCATGCCACTTTCAGACTACGAAGAAAAGACTGGTTATTCATTGCTTCAACAGGAAATGAACGTTTTTGTTAGAGTTTACAAGGAGGTGTAAAACACATATGAAAGATTTAGAGGAGTTAGTAAAGAGTTACGAACAAGAGATGGTGGAAACACTGTCCAAGTTAGTCAGTATTAAAGCTGTAAATGTACGCTCTGGTGAAGGGCAGAGCGAATGGGACAGAGTGAAGTTCTTAGAACCCATCCTAAAAGAAATGGGTTTGGATACGAAGGTAGTTGTAGCTCCTGATCCGTTGGTAGCTGAAGGAAGACCCAACCTGTTAGCTGTGCTGCCCGGCAAGGACACGTCTAGAACTCTTTGGTTCATAGGGCACTTGGATACTGTGCCAGCAGGTGATCCTAGCTTATGGAGTCATGATCCGTTTGAAGTTCACGTGGAAGATGGAAAGATTTACGGACGTGGAGCTGAAGATAACGGTCAAGCAGTGATTACCAGCTTATTCGCAGTAAAAGCCTTAATGGAAGCTGGAGTAAAACCCAATGTGAATATTGGGCTAGCTTTTGTGGCAGATGAAGAAACTGGCTCAGATTACGGTATCATTTACCTTATTCAGCAAGGTATTTTTAAATCCGCTGACATGGCCGTAGTCCCAGATTCAGGAGATAGTGAAGGTTCTTTTATCGAGGTAGCCGAGAAATCCATGATGTGGCTGAAATTCAAGGTCATGGGAAAACAGACTCACGCGTCCATGCCGGGAAGTGGCATAAACGCTCACAAGATTGGTATGATGTTTGCCTTGTCAGTGGATGAAGCTCTCCATGATAATTTCAGTGACAGAGACGAACTGTTTGAGCCACCATTTAGTACCTTTGAAATAACAAAGAAAGAAGCGAACGTGGAGAACATTAACACCATACCAGGAAGCGATGTTTTCTACATGGACATGAGAATTCTGCCTGATGAGAATCTGGATGACATACTAAGAATCATTGATGAAATAAGAACATACTTCGAGTACGAATACAAGGTACGTATTCAACTGGAGATTATACAGCGGAGCGACGCTCCGGCTCCTACTGACCCAGAGCATTCCTTGGTAAAGACTCTTGCCAGCGTCATCAAGGAAACGCGAGGCATTGAGCCGAAAGTTGGCGGTATTGGTGGTGGTACCTGTGCAGCACCTTTACGAAGGGTTGGTATACCGTCTGTGGTTTGGGCTACCATTGATGAGCTTGCGCATCAACCTGATGAGTATGCCAAGATTGAAAATTTAACAAAAGATGCACTGGTTTTTGCAAAACTCATGAGTAGAATAGAGTAAGAACAGGTTTTTTGCTTGTAGTGAAAGGAGGTTGATTTGATTGCCATATGCAAAAACTAAAGACATCCTTAGCAAAGCGCACAACGAGGGTTACGGAGTAGGTGCTTTTAACGTTAACGATTTGGAGTTCGTACAAGCCATCGTAAAAGCCGCAGTTATGGAAAATTCACCAGCCATTATTGAGGCTTCAGAAGGAGCCTTGAAGTATGCTGGTGATGGCGACGTAGAAAAGGGAGCTTTCATCTTAACTGATATGGTGCGCCGTTATGCAGATGCTGTTTCTGTGCCCATTTCACTTCATTTGGACCACGGACACGATCTTAAACACGTCATGGCGGCTATAAAGGCAGGATTTACTTCCGTCATGATCGATGCTTCAGACAAACCTTTGGAGGAAAACATTAGAATTACTCGACAAATTGTGGAAGTGGCACATGCCGCTGGTGTGGCTGTGGAAGCTGAGCTTGGTCGATTAATGGGCATTGAAGACAACGTTGCCAGCGCCGAAACCATTTTGGTGGATCCAGATGAAGCTAAGAGATTTGTTACTGAAACTCAAGTAGATTTCTTAGCTCCAGCAGTAGGGACGAGCCATGGTGCTTTTAAGTTCAAAGGTGAAGCAAAGATTGATTATGAAAGAATTTCCAAGGTAAAAGAACTAACCCAACTTCCGCTGGTACTTCATGGAGCTAGTGGTGTGCCTACCCAGTGGGTTGAACTTGCTGAGAAATATGGTGCTGACCTGTCAGGCGCTAAGGGTGTTCCTGATGAAGTGCTTCAGGAAGCAGTTAAGAGGGGTATTAACAAAGTCAACACCGATACGGACCTCAGGATTGCTTTCTTGGCTGGTTTAAGGAAGCATTTGGCTGAGAATCCGAAGGAGTTCGACCCCAGGAAGTACTTCGGTGAAGCTAAAGATTTTGTTACTGAAGTGGTAAGAGACAGAATGAGAGTACTTGGTTCTTCAGGAAAAGCCTAAAGAGAATTTCAAAACAACAAACAAAAAGGGGCTCCCACTACGAGGAGCCCCTAATCAATTACCTAAGCCTTCAAGTTAGCTATGGTGTTACCTATTTCCACCAAGTGCAGCAAAACCTGCGATAGCCATTAGGATACCAACAATGACGTTGTTCCACACGAAGCCAGTTCCCTGTGTTAAGAAGAATGCTGCTATGATTGCCCAAATACCCATTAATACGCCAAGCCATTTCTGCCATGATTTCTCAGCTGGGAACATGTAAGCACAAATTGCTACTATAATACCTACGATAATTCCGTTCCACATTCCTGCCGATGCCTGAAGGATCCATGGGGATACCAAATACCAGATACCAAGCAAACCAACTAACCATTGCATGTTTCAACACCTCCTTAGGCAACTTGCGATTCTCACATTGCCCACATGTTTTATACCCATGGGTACCCATTCTTATGCGTCATGGTTCAGAAGGCTTTGCAAGGTTATGCTGCTATGGACCTTATTATGTCTTTAACGGGCAGGATTTCTTTTATTAATCCTGCGCTTTGCCCCATCATGAAGGCGCCGTTCTCTAAATCGCCTTCAACCGCTCTGATAAGAGCTCCCAGCATGAGGTTGGAAAACGTTTCTTCATCACCGTTGTATTCTGCCTCAATAAGCTTTTGTGCTAACTGGTTCCTCCATATGCGCACAGCGTGTTTGAACCGTCTGCCCACTTCCACAGTGGACCGTTCATTAGCTTTTAGCACCACGTCCTTGTATGCAGGACTAATAGGTGCCTCTTCAGAGGCTACAAAACGCGTTCCCATTTGAACGCCTGCTGCACCCATGGCTCTCATGGCGCGGTAACTATCTTTGTCTACTATGCCGCCTGCGGCTATGACAGGAATGTTCGTAACTGATTTAAGAACTGCATTTACCAGTACGATGGTGGTCACATCGCCAATGTGGCCACCTGATTCCTTGCCTTCCGCAATTACTCCGTCAGCACCAGCTTTCTCCAATAAAAGTGCTTGATTTGCAGAACCAACCAAAGGCAATATTTTGATGCCTTTTTCTTGGAGGGTTTTCATGAAACTGGAAGGATTGCCTGCTCCCGTAGTAATCACTGGAGGTCTTTCTTCCAGCACGACCTTTATTTGGTCCTGCCAGAACTCGCTTTGAAGCATCAGATTCACGCCAAAAGGTTTAGATGTGTTTCTCCTGACTTCGTGAATTTGATCCCTGAGTTCCTCAGGTGTCATAGCAGCGCCACCTAGTACTCCTAAGCCGCCGGCTTCACTCACTGCCGCCACCAGTGGTGCTTTTGCAACGCGTGCCATGCCGCCTTGTATGATGGGATATTCAATGCCAAGTAGTTCTTCCAAAGAGATCATTGTTCCACCGCCACCTTAAAGACTATTTTCGCTTCACTAACCAGCGTATCATCTTTGAAAATTTGTCCGCTTCCAAAATAGAAGCCCGCTTTTTCGTTTTCCAGCTTCGCCTTTATGGTAATGTTGTCACCTGGGAAAATGGGCTGCATAAATTTAGCCTGCTCAATCCGTGCCAGTAGTGGTAGCCCAGGTGTTTTAACCAGTAGCCCCAGCGTCTGAGCCATGGCTTCAACGTGCAGTACGCCTGGAAAGATAGGATAACCCGGGAAATGACCCTGAAAAAAGGGTAAATTAGGGTCCACATAATACTGTGCTTCACACATATTTCCTTCCGCCTTAAAGCTGTCAACAAATAAAAATGGCCAGCGATGGGGAAGGGGTATCATTTTTTCCTCCAAAGCAAGGCACCTCCTGCAGCTATTAGTACGCCCACACCCAAACCAACACCACCTACTATCCACGGTGTTAAGGAAGATGTCTTACCTCTGGTTAACTGTGCTACTTTCTTCTCTGGCTTGTGGGTGTAGCTAACCAAACTTCGAAGTTCGGCAAACAGCTCTTCCCATTTCTCAGCCTCTTCATAGCAGCTATTGCAATTTTGCAGGTGCTCAGAGACCTCATTCATTTGATTTCTCGTCAGCTCGCCCTTTACGTAGGCTGGTATTAGTTCCACTACTTCTTTGCATTCCACCGTTCTCACCTCCTTCTAATCTCTTTCTTAAGGCTTTCCGAGCCCTATGGAGTTGCACCCGCACGTTTTCCTCTGATATGTCCAACATTCTTGCGATCTCTTTCATGGGGAAGTTATAAATGTCACGCAGAACTATGAGTGTGCGTTGATTTTCTTGTAAGTCCATTACAGCCATTTCTAGCATAAGATGCATATCCTCTGCTGTATGAGCACTGGGCTCAACATAAATGATTTTTCGCTTTTTTCTAAGAAGTTGAAGAGCAGTATTTGCTGTTACGCGGTAAAGCCACGTGCTCAAGCTGGATTCGTTTCTGAAGGATTTTATCTTGGACCACAATATCCACGCTACTTCTTGGGTTACATCCTCAGCGTCCTCTCGGTTTCCCAGCAGTCTGTATGCTAACGTGTAAATATCACGCTCAAAACGACTAAAGAGTTCCTGAAAAGCTTTTGGATCACCACGTTTTACTTTTTCAATGAGCACATGTTCAACCTTCATAGCGCCTCAGCACCAATACGGAGTTATGACCTCCGAAACCCAATGACTCCTTTAGAGCATAGTTGATAGTTCTTTTCTCGGCTTTGTTTGGCACATAGTAAAGGTCACACTCTTCGGCAGGTTCCTGGAAGTTTATCGTGGGTGGCACCATTTGTTCTTGCAAAGCCAAAACAGTTGCTACGGTTTCCACAGCGCCTGATGCGCCCAGCAAATGTCCTATCATGGATTTTACGGAACTCACAGGTATTTCGTAAGCATGGTCTCCTAAAGCTTGCTTTATTGCTTTTGTTTCAATAACGTCGTTTAGTGGAGTGGACGTTCCATGAGCACATACGTAGTCAATTTGTGCTGGTGTTATGCCTGCTCTCTTTAATGCTTTTTCTATGGCTTTTGCTTGAGGCTCAGCAGAAGGGTCTGGAGCCGTCACATGATGAGCATCGCAGGTGGCAGCATAAGCCACTACTTCGGCTAATGGTTTAGCACCACGTTTTAATGCATGTTCCAAGCTTTCCAAAACCAAAGCACCAGCGCCTTCTCCCATAACAAATCCAGAATGCCTTTTATCAAATGGTCGTGATGCAGTGGGTTCATTCAACGGTGATAGTGCTTTCATATTGTGGAAACTAGTGATACCTAAGGGAGTAATACTGGCTTCAGAGCCTCCAACTAGTACCACGTTAAGGTCTTCTTCTTGTTGCAGTAAGGTGTATCCTTGTCCGATGGCGTCTAGGGAAGCTGCGCATGCCGTAGTGGGTGCGAATGCGGGACCATGAAAACCGTGTTCTATGGCAATGTTTGCAGCCGCTATGTTAATGATGGAAGCTGGAACAGTGAAAGGCGAAACTGTTCTTTGTCCCTTTGTGTACAGGTTCACTATTTGGTTCTCCAAGTACTCCAGACCGCCCATGCCGGATGCGAATACTACTCCCACCGTGTATGGATCAATATCCTTTAACTGAGCAGCTTCTATTGCCTCTCGAGCTGCCACTAGGGCAAACTGCGTGAAGCGGTCCAATCTTTTGGCATCTTTCTTATCAAAGTACTGCAGGGGATCAAAACCCACTTCCCCTGCATATTTCACTGGCAGATCACTGTATCTGGTTATAGGTTTTATGCCGTTTCGTCCTGCAAATATACCTTCCTTAAACGTTTGCAGGCCTACGCCGAAGGGTGTTACTACACCTACTCCGGTGATTACGATTCGTTTCATGCATTACCACCTAGCACCCGGAGCAGATCGCCCACGGTCTTGATTTCGGATAGCTTTTCTTCGGGAATTGTATAGCCTTTCTGTTCCAAAGAAAGGGTAAGATCTACCAAACCCAAGGAATCCACACCCAAGCTTTCAAAATTGGTCTCCTCAGTTAAGCCTTCTGTGGGATAACCATTTTCTTCCAATAAGCTTTTTACCATGTCCATCATGTTCTTTCAAACCTCCTTGTTTTTTCTTTTTAGTTTTTATCTGGTTAGTATTAACGCACTTAAATCATGCAGTAAAAAAGCCTCCGTCTACGTAAATGACTTGCCCAGTCATGAAGGAAGACAGAGGTGAGAGCAAGAAACAGATGACATTTGCCACCTCTTCAGGTTCAGCCAATCGCTTTAGCAGTGTGTGCTGAGTAAAACCATCGACGACCATTTGAGGCAACTCTGTTGTCATTTTGGTGTTAACTAAACCTGGCGCTATGGCGTTGACTCTGATACCCTTTCTTGCCCATTCTTTTGCCAGCGTCTTCATCAAAGCTTCCAAACCTGCCTTAGAAGAGCTGTAGGCTGCTTGTCCAATATTTCCCCACTGAGCTACTATGGAACTTAAGAATACCACACTGCTGTTGGGCTTTAAAGCCATGTAAAAATGTTTGGCTGTCAGGAATGCACCGGTCAGGTTTGTTTCTATGACTCGTTGCCAGTCAGCCAATGTGAGAAGTCCTACTGGTTTGTCCACCGTTATGCCTGCAGTATAAACCAATCCATCTAATATCTTGGACCACGACCCATACTGCTTAAAAGATTCTTCGTCAGTGACATCCAAACAATGTTCGCTTTTTCTACTAAGCAGAATGGCTTTGGCGCCTTCCTGTTCTAGAGCTCGAGCTGTGGCTTTTCCGATATCGCCACTTCCTACAATGGCGAACGTTTTTTCACAGAGTTGCCAGTTCATGAACCAATACCACCTTTTGACCGGTGAGTTTGGCCAGCAATGGATCCAAGTTGATTTCCACAAG
This sequence comes from Coprothermobacter sp., assembly GCA_003476705.1. Taxonomy (GTDB): domain Bacteria; phylum Coprothermobacterota; class Coprothermobacteria; order Coprothermobacterales; family Coprothermobacteraceae; genus Coprothermobacter. The sequence continues at coordinate 4,193 of DMVM01000036.1, read as the reverse complement.
CATGTCAAAGTTCTTGCTTTCTAAGAAGGCAACAGTTCTTGTCCAATCTACTGGCTTTGCTAAAGACTCAGCCAAGAGCTTAACAATTTCCCCATAATCTGTTACTACATCGTCTGCAATGTTCAAATACACATCAAATGCGGGATCCTTGCCTTCAACGGTGAGAAGGAATTCGTAGAAAGCTTTTGAAGCCTTTTCTAAGTAAGGTGTGTGGAAAGGCTTGTTTCCTTGTATCCTCTTATAGGCAATACGCTCTTCCTTCAATGTGGCTTCTACTGCCGGCAAATCTTCAATGATACCTCCCACAAGTACCTGCCTTTGACTGTTAATGTTCGAGTAGAAAACCCTTCCTTTGAATGCGTTTACTACAAAATCTGCAGATTCTCTGTCCCTGAGTGCAATTAGCCATCCATCTGGGCAGAGTTCTTGCATGTAGTATCCACGCGCTTTTACAACCTTGTACAAGGATTGCAGATCCCAAACTCCGGCTTCCCAGAGTGCTGCGTATTCACCCAAACTGTGCCCCACAGCCAAATCTGGTTTGTCCAAGTCTTCTGCCAGCGACACTTGCATTAATGTTATAGCTGGTTGAGCATTAATGGTCTTATTAAGTTCCTCTTGAGGGCCTACCCAGGCAACTTCCAGTAGCTTGGGATCTTCAGCCATTAGTAAGTTTTCTACTGTTCTACTGAAGTACTTTCCCATACCAACTTTCTGTATGCCTTGTCCTGGAAAAAGATGAGCCATTTTTCGCACGTTTTATCACCTCAATACTATTAGATGCACCTGGGGGGCGAAATGTTACAAAGTCAAATGGTAAAACTCCAACACGTTATAAGTCGGATAGGAGGTAAACTTGCTCAAATAAGGGCGTGGGTACACTTCCACCAATGTGCTCATTTCACTTTTCCTTAGATACTCTTGGGTTTCCAACCAGTTGATGGGTCTTGTCAAACCTAAGGTTAAACCTTCGATTACATCATCATAACTTTGTACGGTGCGCCTTAGGGCATTTAAGTAAACAGGAATCAGGGGCATTTTGCCCGGATTAATTTCCAAGAAGGAACGCAGCCTTTGTGCGGCTTTTTCCATGTAGGGCGTGTGAAAAGGTGCTGACACGTGTAGCAATGTATATTGCACGTGGTTTTCTTCTAAGAACTTCCTCACTTTTTTCCAATCAGCTTCTACACCTGCTACAACTACTCGGTCTTCACTGTTAATGGCAGCCAAGTATACAGACTTGAATTCTCTAAGCACCTGTTGCCTGCTACTTGAGGGGATTTGCACCATGAAACCCTTGGGCGCGAAGGAAGCGCTGAAATGGCCACGAGCCCTTATGATTTCAAATCCAGTTCGAACATCCCAAACTCTAGCCTCCACCAAGGCCGCATATTCTCCTGAACTGTGCCCTAAGACTAGGAATGGAGATGGCAGCTTTTCCATGAGGGACGCTTCTACTAGGTAAACAGAAGGCTGTACGAATGCTGTTTCTGTGACCGTTTCTTTATCTCGTTCTTCCAAAGCACTTATTAGCTTTTGGAAGCTTTCATTAGCAATTTGCAATGCCTTCCTTGAAAGGTACTTTCCCATTTCTGGGAACTGTGCACCTTGCCCCGGGTACGCATGTGCAATCTTTGTTGCCATGGAAATATTATAAATCCATTAAAATGAAATAGTATGAGCATGAACTTCTCTCCTAAGGAGGACTAATTGTGAGCGAACGCTATGTGGTTCAGGAAAAGTTTCCCCCACTGGGGGTGGAAGGACAGAAACTGCTTAAAAAAAGTAGTGTTGTTTTAGTTGGCGTGGGTGGTTTGGGAAGTTTTATTGCTCAGTACTTGGTCAGAGCAGGTGTGGGTCGTCTCAGAATGATTGATTTTGACGTTGTTGAGCTATCAAATCTTCAAAGGCAGGTTTTGTACGACGAAGGTGATGTGGGAAAATCCAAAGTCCAATGTGCTTATGTACACTTGAGACGAATTAACGGTGAGGTAACCTTGGAACCGCTGGAGGATAAACTCACCAGCCAAAATGCTGAAAAGCTTCTTACGGGTTTTGACGTGATTATGGATGGAACGGACAATTATCAAGCACGCTTTATAATGAACGACGTGGCCAAGAAGAATGGCATTCCTTTTGCATTTGGTAGTGTTGCTGGCGCCTATGGCATGTCTAAAATGTTCCTTCCTGATGAAAAGATCTGTTTGCGTGACGTGGTGGGAGACAGCCCCGATGTTTCTAACGCACCTACAGCCGCCACAGGAGGGCTAATAAACCCAATCTTAGGTGTGGTCACCGCCTTCATGGGTACCGAGACCATAAAAGTACTCATAGGTGCCTTGGATAAGGTGGAAAGAAGGCTTATGGTTTTCGATCTTTGGGAAAACCAGTGGAGTCAACTCTACATCGCCGAAAATCCCCAATGCCAGGTCTGTTCTGGTAAGCGTTACCCAGCGTTAGAGGGCGATTTTTAGGTAGACGGCATGAAAGGAACCTACGCGAAATACTTCTTGATGGGCCTTGGTTACATGGGAATTTCGGTCATATTGAGTTTGTACGAAGCAGATGTTCCAGTGATGTTGGAAGAGACATTTAGCTTGAGCAACCTTGCTACAGGGTTGGTCATAAACATTGATGCTTTTTTCGCAGTGGCTTTTATGCCGATTGTTACGGCATATTCTGATATCGTCCGAATGAGAACTGGAAGACGATTGCCTTTTTTCCTAAGAGCCATGCCATTAATGGCTTTCTTCTTCGCTCTAAGTGCGCTGATACCGATGGTACTGGGCAGCAGTACTCGTGCACTTTTAGTGTTCGTACTCATGCTAATACTAACTAATGTTTTTCTGGGTGCAGCTAAGGGACCATTTATGGCTCTAATGTGTGACGTCACGGAGCCTAGGGAACGCTCTGTGGCTTACGGATTCCTAAACTTTATGGGCGGTTTGGGTTCTATTTTGGTTTATTTTGGTATAGGACACATCAGCAGTTACAACAGATTTGCCGGTTTCGCTATAGCATCTGCGGTAGCTCTCCTCTGTGCCTCAGTGGTAAGTTCTTACATAAAAGAAGTTCCTCGCGTGTCACCTTTGATCAATAGTGGCAATTGGTGGCATGAGGTTCAAAGGGTTATGAACGCAAAGTATGCTGGCCTTTGGCTGGAGTTGTTCGGTGTTTTTCTCTGGTTTATGGCAGTAAGCGGAATAGAGGTTTTCTACGTTGTATTCGTTGCCATGGAGTCAGGATTTCCTGAGGCCGTCGCTGAAACATTGGCAAAACTTAATCTGGGGATTATGTCTTCAGCTTTCGCTTTTTTTGCTGTTCCCGCGGGCTGGCTCGGAGCAAGATTTGGCAACAAGCGCATCATGATACTTGGTCTTCTGCTTACTGGATTTGCAATATTCTGTATCATGCCCGCTGGAAGTCCGGTAATGTCACGAGGCTATTTCGCTCTAGCGGGTGTTGGTATGGCGATGGTCGGTATTAATTCTTATCCGGCAGTTATGGATATGGCTAAACCAACACAAAATGGTACTTTTACGGCTTTCTACTTATTTGCCTCTCAAGTTGCTTACCTCATATCAGCTCCATTGATAGGATTTGCATCTGACTTAGTGGGAAGTCGAAGTGTTGTTTTTGAGCTAACGCTTGTTTTTATTGCTCTTGCTCTGGTTTTTATGTTTTTTGCCAAGACCGAAAAGACCCGTCAGGATGTCCAGTGAATTCACCATTGGTGATGGAACGCCTGTTTTTTGGCGTAGTGAGGTCTTTTCGCTATGATACTGGGTTTTTACTTATTAAGGTTATCCAAGTTTAGAATGGGTGAATATAGTATAGTGCTGTTCACGTGAGGTGAAGAAGGCACGTTCAACACGGGCAGAGGAGGTAAGGGAATGAAAATCGATTACAAGAAGCTTTTCCTACTGGGGTTTGGTTTTATGGGTATTTCGGTGGTATGGGCTTTGTACAATGCGGATGTGCCTGTCATACTGCAAAGTCAATTTGGTATGAGCAACTTTGCCACCGGTTGGATTATGAATATCGATAACATTTTTGCAGTTACGCTCATACCCATTATTGCTGCTTATTCAGACAAAGTGAGCACGAAAATTGGAAGACGCATGCCTTTTATCATAACTGGTATGCCACTCATGGCAGTCTTCTTTGCGTTGGTTCCATGGATACCCTTGTTT
>DMVM01000061.1 GCA_003476705.1 Coprothermobacter sp. | reverse complement strand
CCAGCAAGAGCAATTTGGGATTTGAAACCAATGCCCTTGCTAGTTCCACAAGTTTTTGAACACCGTAAGGAAGAAATAGGGGATAAGCTTTTAGATAGGGTAGAAGTCCAGTAAGAGCAGCCACTTCATAGATCTTGTCGTTGACTTCTTTTTGAGAATACACATCGAAGCCAAGTAGGTCTTTGTAAAGGTGGCTTTCAAGGAAAGGGTGTAATCCCATTTTTATGTTTTCTTCAACAGTCATGGAATAGAAGATGTTCAGATTCTGGAAAGTCCTCGACAGACCCAAGGATAGTAATTCATGGGTGCTCTTCATCCTGAGGTCTTGGTTGAGGAAAGTTATTCTGCCCGTGTATGGAACTAATTTGAAGACTGCGTTGAAAACTGTGGTCTTGCCAGCGCCGTTAGGCCCAATGAGTGAATGAATATTTCCTTGTTCTACCTTCATGGATAAGTTGTTAACAGCGACAAGGCTTTGGAATTTCACGGTTAAGTTTTCAATGGAAAGCATGAATATCTCCTTTCCTCAAGTCATCATGCACATGCATGGCTATGCTTTCCCGTGCAGAGGGGGCTATAGCCCCCTCTATTCTGTTTGGGGTATTCACTAAATTACTCCCGCACGGATATCCAATCGCTAATCTTTACAAGTTCCTTGTTTTTCACTGTCATGAAATAAAGTGAATACTTACCTGCGCGCTCATTAGGTCCGTAAGAAATGTCTTTGGCCACATAACCGTTCCAGCCATTGAATGTTTCTAACGCCCATACTATGGCGTCTCGTGTGGGATATTGCCCAGCTCTGCGTAACGCTTCCACGAATATCTCTGCTGCTACGAAGCCAGCAACAGCATAAGAGAAGGTGAGTGGGTCGTCATTTGGATAATACTTGCCCCAGATCTCGAAGAATTTTTGTACTCCAGGATCGTTTAAGTTGGAAAAGACCACCCAACCAGTTATGTACACGCCCTCAGCAGCATCGCCAGCCATGGCAGTAATTCCCGCATAAGAATATGGCAGGATGATTTTCTGAGTGAGACCCAGTGATTTTGCAGTTTTAACGGCGTTTGCTCCAGCAGATGTATTCGCAGGTGCATAGAGGAAAATAACTTCAGCACCAGAATTCTTAATCCTGGTTAAATAAGAAGTGAAGTCGGTTTCTGTGCCAGGGAAAGAGGATGAGTAGACCAGACTTCCGCCGTATTTCTTTACGCCTTCTTGTACGCCCTGAGCACCTTCTTTGCCGGCATCATCGTTTTGGTACAGGAGCGCAAATTTACTTGTGTTCAGGTTTTGCCTAGCGAATTTCACAAATGCTTGACCTTCGGTCATGTAGTTGGGCTGCACTGCAAAGACGTACTTCTTTGGTGGATAGGCGAAGGCAGAAGCACCACCACCTTGATACACGAAGGGAACACCTTTCTCATTGAGGTAATCCATGACTGCTAGGCAACCTGGGGTGCCAAGACCGCCTACTACGGCGAATACTTTATCTTCTTCAACAAATTTCTTTACTGCTGGAACAGTAAGCGCTGGATTCATTTGGTCGTCAGCAATGATCACTTTTATTTTTCTTCCGTTAACACCACCCTGGTCATTTATCCAGTTGATGTAGGATTGTAAACCGTGATAAAATGGGATTCCAATTACTGCTAAGGGCCCGGATAGTGCAGAAAAAGAACCTATCTTGATTTCCTTGTCAGTGATCCCGGGGATGGCATAGCTTGGTTTTGCACTAACATAGATCATTTTCTTTTGCGCTTCGTAGTAAACATTAAGGCCCAAAGCCTCTGAGATGAAACGTACGGGTACCATGGTTCTAGAGTTCTTTATGTAGGGGGCAGCGTCTAAGGTGTATGCTTTCCCGTCCACAGTTGCCGAAGTCTTGCCTATAGTGAGTTGTATGGTTTTTCCGTCAGATTTGATGGTCACGGTTTTGGTTGCTGGATCCCATCCCACATTTGCTCCGAATGCTTCGGCTATGAACCTCACGGGGACAAATGTTCTCGCATTTATGATCTCTGGAGCGACTTCCATTTGATAGCTCATGCCGTTAAGCTGATACCATTTAAACCCCACCGCCATGACCAAGAACATCTCTTTTTGGGCTTTTGCTTTAGGTACTCCTACAAGGAAACCCATACAGAGTGCCACTACGAGAAGGGAGGCGAACAGTTTCTTTAAGTTACTGAAGTTCTCTCCTAACAGAGTCTTTAAGACTCTTTTCATTTTATTTTCCCGCCTTTCTTCTTTACTCTTTCTCAGAGAACCAATCCTCCATCGACGTGGAGGACATGTCCCGTAATGAAGGAAGCTTCGTCAGAAATGAGGAATAGAATCGCGTTAGCGACTTCCTTTGGTTCGCCCATGCGCCCCATGGGTGTTTTACCTATCATCTGGTCGAGAACTTTTTCAGGTACTTTGTCAGTCATGGGGGTCTTTATAAAGCCTGGTGCAACAGCATTCACTCTCATACCCTTTTTTGCGAACTCTTTAGCCCAAGTTTTGGTGAGTCCAATTACACCTGCTTTACTGGCTGCGTAATTGGTCTGTCCAATGTTGCCGTAAACTCCTACTACAGAAGAAATGTTTACTATGCAGCCGGAACCTCGTTCCATCATGTGAGGGGCAACTGCTTTGGTACAGTAGAAAGTACCTGTTAAATTTACGGCTATGACTCTGTCCCAATCCTCGATAGGCATCTTGGTTAAGAAGTTATCCCTGGTTATTCCAGCTATGTTTGTTAAGGCGTCTACTTTGCCGAAATCGTTTATGACTTGTTCGACTGCATTCGAGACCTGTTCAAAGTTCGATACATCTACTTTGTAGGATTTGCATTGTACGCCAAGGTTCTTTATCTCTTCTTCAAGTGGCTTTAAGTTTGTTTCGTCAATGTCAAATAGAGCTACATGGCCTCCTTCGCGAGCCACAGCTAGTGCTGTTTCTCTGCCGATACCACCACTGGCTCCAGTTATGATAACGACTTTGTCTCTTACACGTTCCATGCGTTTTCCCCCTTTACTTGGTTTTACTCATACCCACCTGAACAAGGCAGAGCTCATTACGTAGCCCACTCCTGAAGTGCAGAACGCTACCAGGTCACCTTTCTTTATCTTTCCTTCATTTAGCGCGTCTTCAAGTGCCATGAAGGCACAAGCAGAACCTGTATACCCGTACTTATGCATAATCCAGTGTGTTTTTTCAAGTGGTAAGCCTAGGTTTTCCATGGTCTGTTCAATATCGGCTAGGCGAACCTGGGTAAGAATTACCATATCTAGGTCTTTCTCAGTGTACCCAGCTTTTTTGAGACTCTTCCTAATCACGTCAGGCCAGTGGCCGTAGTTTACATCAGGTGGATACTTGTGAAAGTTTGGGTGGAACCTGAGTAAGTGTTCTTTCTTTTCCACCATCTCCTTCGTTACTGGGTACTTTGTCCCCACATATACACCGTATCCATCCCAGTACTGTCCGTCAGCCACAATGGTTGAAGTGATGTAACCTGGCTCATTGCTCACTGTTACTATGGCCGCTGAAGCGCCATCGCCAAGCATGGGGGCCAGCACCTTGTTGTCCCAGTCAAGCCACTTAGACATGGCATATGGGGCGACCACAAGTACATTGTTTATGGTTTTGTCCAACATAATATGCTGAGACGCAATGCTGAGCCCAATGGTGGCGTCGGCGCATGCCCCGTTTATGTCGAACGCTCCGGCATTTGAAGCGCCTAGTTTGTAAGCAATGGCAGGTGCAGTGGGCGGTGTAACGTAGTCGGGAGTGTCAGTTGTCATTATAAGCAAGTCAATATCTTCAGGTTTCATGTTGGCTTTTTCCAAAGCTGCTTCTGCTGCTTTTACTCCCATATCTGAGGCGCATTCATTCTCGGCAGCAATATGCCTTAGGGTGATTCCAGATAAATATGTGCTTACGTCGAATCCATAGCGTTCGCTGAGTTCTTCATTAGAAATAACTTTCTCAGGCAAATACATGCCCGTGGCCAGTATTTTTGCGTACCGCTGTTCCATTTACAATCCACCTCCAATAGTTACATGTTGTCCGAGATAAAATTCCTCAACGTGGCGACAAACTCTCCTGGTTTTTCAATGTGAGGAGAATGAGCCACGTCTTTGACAACGACTTCGTAGTACTTACCTCTATAAATTAATTAATGTTATCGTCATTCCTTATGTGTTCTTTGAATAGCGGATATCAAACTTCCACACAAAGGGAATGGTTCTTTCTGTTTGAAAGTTTGAAAATCAAACAAGAAGAACCGTCCCCGGTGTTTGATTTTAATATCTAACTTAGCAAATTAAATGGAAGGTAATCGTCATTCTTTATCTCTTCAACAAACAATTTATCTCTTCTTCTTTTAAATACATAGGCATGAGCATTTTCAAAAGACTTAATAATTCTAAAAGTATCTTCTATGATTTCAATTGCACAGCCATTCTCTAATCCTATTCCTGTACCATCAAAGTTCATCATAAATTTTTCAAAATATTCCCTTCTATTTTCTTCGTCGAGATGAGGACATAGTATGGCATCAAAAAGCCCCAAACCCTCAACTTTAATATAACTCCATGTTTCTACATCCTGAAATCTTAGTGAATCACTAAAACCGTATTTGAACCAGCATATAGCTCCTGCACTCAATCCTGAAAGTACCGTTCCTCTCTGATAAGCATCAATCAACATCTTGTCAACACCTTTGGACCTCCATATTTCCATCATCCTCTTTGTGTTACCACCGCCAACATAAATCAAATCTGCCCACAAGATTTTATCTTCTATTAGCGTCCTATCCAAACTATCTTTTATTAAAAACAAAACATCTGTCTTGCATCCAAGCGTTTTACCATAGACAAGGTCAAAACTTTCACAGTAACCTTCAGGTTCTCCGCTCGCAGTTGGTATAAAAAGAGCTTTTGGATTGGCTTTACCAGTTAGTTTAACTATTTCTTCATCTATTTTCAAAGTTTCAAATTTTGAAATCTCTCCTCCCCCTATGGCAACAACTTTTTTCATATACTCACCTCCTGTTTATTTTGATAATTCGAGGTAAGTTGTTAAACTTACACTCTGTATTTTATCAGGAGGTACTTATTTTTTCAAAGTCCATTCTCCCTTATTTTTTATTCATTACAGGAATGCTCCATTTGACTTGTAATCCTCAAGAACTTTACGTGTCTGTTTAAGCATGGGCTGTGGCGGACAAACTTCGACGCCTGGGTAACCAGGTACAAGTCCCAGCTTACCGAGCGTTGCTATGTCGAAAAACGATTCATCAGCTACCACAGTATCGTGAGATCCTCGGATCCACAGTATGGGTGGTTTAACTGGCAAATCCACAATGGAGCTTGCGTTAAAGTACTTAGGAGACATAGCATTCAGTGGGCCAAATTTTCCCGGAGCAGTGAATGGCCAATTCGGTGATGGTACGAAATCTCCTGGATAAGCTTTCTCCCCGGTTTTGATTAGCAACAGTGAAAGGAGCAGATCTTTCTCTCTTTTTGCTCTGAAAGGTGGTTTGAAGTAGAAGTTATTCATGATAAACAATGGGGAAGCTTGGTCTTTCTCTGTTGTGTCGTGTTCTTTTATTCTCTGAATGAAATCCGGATTCACAGTACCCCCACCTGAACCAGCATAGTCCTCATAACAAGGAATTCCATTCTCGGTTTTGGTGCCACCAAAACCGTAAGGAGAGACAGGACAAATGAGTGTTAAACTGAGCACTTTGTCGGGGTGATCAAGGAGAAACTGCATTGCCGCTCCTCCTCCCATGGACCAACCGACAATGTGCAGCTTTTCGATGTTCATGGTGTCCAGAAGGGACGATAGATCATCAGACCAATCACACATTCCTCTGGTAGCATCGACCACTTTATCTTCGGTTTGCCCATACCCTCTTAGGTCAGGAGCGAAGCAGAAAAACTGATCGCTCAGGTCTACCATCACTTCTTCAAAAAAGGTTGCTCCAGATAAGTTTCCGTGAATAAACATGATTGGAGTGGCATCGCGGTTCTTGTTGAAATGGACGTGCATGTTGATGCGTTCCGTTTCAACAAATGTGGCTTCAATACCCTCGAGAACTGACGGAAGTTCCACAAAAAGCACCTCCTTCCTCACACGTGTTTTTGATAGGTGAGTCACCTATCACATAACAATGTAATTTTAAATCAATTTTGTGTAATTGTCAACATACTATTGTCTGTTTAGAAATGTACTTAACATACATAAACTCGAAAAGAAGCCGGCTAGACGTATTAGGGCGATGCACGGCGAAAGTTTTTGCAAATAATATGATCGTGTCTTTTTTGATTACAGTACTCTAAATCAGGCACCGTTAATTAATCGTAACCACGTAGATTGATGGAACCTGCAAAGCGTGAGCAAGATTGACAAAAGCAAAAAAGGTAGAATTGCCATTTCCAAGTTCGACAATTGTGCAGTTGTCCTGGTTTGGTTGATGGAATCAGTGTTGCGGAAATCAGGAATACTGTGACCATATAGGGAGAGTTGCAATGAACACACACAGAATAAGCAATACCATTTCCAGTACTATACCTCCTATTAAAGATATAAACGTTTGGCGAGGTTTGGTGCTAAGCAGCAGGCAGTTTCATGTGCTAATGCGCTAATCCTTGTTAATGGGGCAGTGTTTTTGTATTTGTTACTGTTACATGATGAACAGACACTGCAGTACCCAGAATTGCTACTCCCAGGATAGACGAACGCCTGTTTGTTTGATTCAAAAATGTAATCACTGAATTCTAGATGTTATGCACTCACATGGTGAAAAGTAGCGGCTGTCCTTTACTCGACAGCTTCGCTGGTGGCAAGTAGCGAAGACAATGCAGCTAATACTGAAGCGCCTGCACTTAAAAGGTAGGTGTAACGCAACCCTCTTAGGAAGAGAAGGCCATCGGAGATTGAGAATGTGGACTGACCAAGAATGGTGTGGGGAACAAAGCTGTAAAGAGTTAGGCTTCCGAAAGCGACGCCCAAAGCCATTCCCATGTTGCGTATCATGGAAAGCATGGCTGAGCCTATGCCCAAATACCTGTCAGGTAGTGTAACCATTACCGATTTGCTATTTATGGATTGGAACAAACCTGTTCCAAAGCCATATATGACAAGGGCAAAAGTAACGAGCAGAAAACTACTATCTGAGCCTGAAAACGCAAGCGCAACTATGCCTAAAGCAGATATAACAGATGATATGAAGCACAGAATGTTGTCTGATACTTTAGCATTAACAAACTGGCTAAGCAAGGAACTGAACATACTCATAAGTGGAAAAACAGTGACTATGAG
>DMVM01000070.1 GCA_003476705.1 Coprothermobacter sp. | reverse complement strand
AAGAAGTCAACGACAAGATCTATGAAGTGGCTGCTCTTACTGGACTTCTACCCTATCTAAAAGCTTATCCCCTATTTCTTCCTTACGGTGTTCAAAAACTTGTGGAACTAGCAAGGGCATTGGTTTCAAATCCCAAATTGCTCTTGCTGGACGAACCAGCGGCTGGCTTAACTTCAGCTGAGAAGGAAAATCTAAAGAACTTGATGAAGGCCATTAAAGCAAAAGGTTTAACGGTTCTCATAGTGGAGCATGACATGGGTGTTGTTATGGACATATCTGATGTGGTTACGGTTATGAATTTTGGACAAAAAATAGCTGAAGGAAAGCCACAAGAAATTTCTGCTGATCCTCAAGTCATTGAAGCTTATTTGGGGGTGGACTAATGCTCAAGATCATAGACCTCACCACAGGATATGGACCCGTAGAAGTGCTTCACGACGTTAACCTGGATTTCAAAGACTCCCGCATTGTTACTGTATTAGGGGCTAACGGTGCTGGGAAATCAACATTAATTAAAACAATTTCAGGCATATTGAAACCTTGGAAAGGTTCGATATTATTTGACGGCAAAGACATCTCCAGAATGAGTACTTCGCAAATTGCCAAAATGGGAATAGTCCACGTACCAGAGGGACGGCACATCTTTCCGAACCTTACAGTAAGAGAGAACCTGCTCTTGGGAGGTTATTTCAGAAGTGACAAGGGAAACAAGGAGACTCTCGACCAAGTACTAAAACTCTTCCCAGCACTTAAAGAACGCATCAATCAAAAGGGCGGAAATTTATCAGGAGGGGAACAACAAATGCTAGCCATTGCAAGAGGCCTCATGGCAAAGCCCAGGCTCCTTCTGTTGGATGAGCCATCTCTTGGCTTAGCCCCCATACTTGTTTCTGAAATCTTCCAAACAGTGAAAAGTCTTGCTCAACAAGAAGGGGTACAGGTCTTACTAGTGGAACAAAATGCCCGTAAAGCCTTAGATATTTCAGATACTGGTTACGTCATGGTCTTAGGACGAATAGTTCTTTCTGGTACTTCTGACGAACTTAAAGAAAACCCCGAGGTAAGAAAACTTTATTTGGGAGGGCAAAATGTTTAATCTCGTTCTTAGAGGACTAGCCACGGGTTCCATCTACAGTTTGACAGCAGTGGGCATCGTACTCATATTGTCTACTACAAACGTGATGAACTTCGCTCAAGGGGATACTGGCATGTTTCTTACCTACATTGCTTTTTTCTTCATTTTAAGAGGCATCGCCCCATCACTCACTCTGCCCATCGTTATTGTTGCGGGAGCCGTGCTAGGATATTTGGTTTACAAGGGGCTTATCTCTAAAGCAAAGAAAAGTTCGCATCTGGGAATGATGATCATCACACTGGGACTGACCATGATTTTTGAAGGCATAGTGGCCACATTCTTTGGGAACATTCCGCTGTTATTCCCACCGCTCATACCAGGTGACCCCGTGCATTTCGGCTCCGTCATTCTGGATCGTCAGGATATCTTGTGCTTGGTCACAGCTCTTGTTGTTTTTGGCATACTTTCCTTCATACTGTACCGAACAAAAATCGGTATTGCGGCTCGAAGCATAGCTGACGACGAATATGCGTCCCGCGTACTCGGAATCCCCATTAATCGAATTCATTCATTCATATGGGCAATAAGTTTTGGACTGGCTGGTCTAGCTGGAATAATGACTGCCCCTAGACTTTCCCTTCAGCCGCTCTTCATGGTAGTAGTACAACTAAAAGCATTCACAGCGGCTGTTCTCGGTGGCATGAATTCAGTAACTGGTGCCATTTGGGGAGGTCTGATTCTGGGTGTTATGGAGAACTTAGTTGCCTACTACGTGCCAGCCATAAAGGAAAGCTTTTCCTTGCTGCTCATTGTTGCCATACTGCTTTTCCTTCCAAATGGGCTGTTTGGAAGCCGTGAGGCAGGGAGGTCATGATGAAAAAGAAAATTCTTCCTTTCTTACTTTTGATCTTGGCACTCCTCATCCCCTTAGTATTCAATGCGCGGCCCTCCATTGTTGCCTATATAAACCTAGCCATCATTTACGCCGTTTCTGCAGTTGGTCTGAACTTGCTACTTGGGGTAGCTGGCCAGATCTCTTTAGGTCATGCAGCCTTCATGGGAATTGGTGGCTACACCTCTGCCATCCTCATGATCCGGTATGGAATTCCATCCATTGTTAGTGTGTTAGCAGGTGGTCTTTTGGCAGGTCTTTTCGGTTTGATCATAGGCTTTCCAGCCCTAAGACTCAAGGGATTCTATCTTGCCATTGCAACCATGGCCCTTGGAACTGCCGTAACCGACGTCATAAAAAGGATGGAAATTCTTGGAGCTGACAGGGGTCTCACCAACGTCCCTCCCGTCACCATTTTTGGCTACCAATTCAGCAGTGAATTCGCAAAGTATTATCTCTATCTGGCTATCTTGTTACTAACCATCTTTTTGGTGAACAACCTGCTCAAAAGCAAGACAGGTATGGCTTTTAGGGCAATGAGAGATTCGGAGGTTGCAGCAAAAGTGTTTGGCATAAACATTTCCTACTACAAGGTCCTAGCTTTTGTCATCTCTTCTTTCTTGGCCGGCGTCGCTGGTGCCATGTATGGTCATTCTCTTTCATATTTGCACCCAGACATGTTCGGATTTGGCTTGTCCATTGAGTTTCTTGCTATTACCATCATTGGAGGTATTGGTACCTTGTGGGGCCCTGTGCTCGGTTCCGCCCTGTGGGTCATTGTCCCCAGACTATTTGGTACAAAACTGGAAGCCATGGCTGGAGTTTTGTTTGGCGTTGTCTTGATTCTGGTCGTCCTGTTCTTACCCCGAGGGCTCTCTGAACTTATAATGAGGATTAATAAATTATTCAAGAAGGAAGAAGGAGAACGAAGCTAATGGGGAAAGGCAAGAAGACCAGGGACCTAATACTGGGAACCGCACTGGAGGTATTCAGAGAGCGTCGCTATGGCAACAGCTCGGTAAATGAGATTGCTAAACGTTTGGGTGTCCGAACTTCACTGGTTTATTACTACTTTGCAAACAAAGAAGACATTTTCAACGAGCTGGCCGTTACCTATCGTGACGGACTTGAAGAGGAAATCCGTCAGCATATATCCTTCGAAGGAAGTCTTCTGCAAAACGTTATCAATATCCTTGTAACCTATAAAGATTACATAAGAAGCCACAAAGACCTTTATGACACCTTCAGAGAGGTGGAATTTGTCGAAAAAGATTTGATCAGAGATTACTATCAAAGAATCACTCACCTCATCGCTAAAGCTCTTCCAAGAGATTTTTCAAAGCTGTACGACTTGGAAACTCTGGCTTATGCACTTTTAGGCAGTGTTTACTTTGTGGTGATAAAGAATCTAATCTGGGAGAACAAAGAAGACATCGACCAAGAATTAGAAACAGTAAAAGTCTTTCTGGACAAGGGAATTGACATCGACGGAACTTTTACCCCATTCATAGTTCCCGAAAAACCCATGGAGAGCCAGGAACCCCAATTTGCTTCTCGCGGGGAACGGACGAAGTACCAATTACTCAAGGCCGGAGAAAAACTCTTTGGGGAAAAGGGGTTTGAAAAAACACAGCTAACAGAAATCACGTCTGAAGCCGGTGTTGGCCTAGGTACCTTTTACCTTTACTTTGAAAGCAAGACGGAACTCTTAGCAGAAATTGTCAAGTACGTAAACCACACGCTCAGGAAGACCTCACGCATTTACCAAGATGCTTTAACAGACCGCAGAACCATAGAAAACGTGGGATTCCAGGCTTTTTACCACCTATTTAAAAACATGGGGCCAGCATACCGCATAGTTCGAGAAGCAGAGTTCGTCGAACCTAGCATCGGTATTTGGTATTACACACGATTGGCTGAGGGCTACACAAAAGGTCTAGCCCAAGCCATGGAAAGCAAACAGATAAGACCAATGGACCCAGAAGTGCTTGCTTACATCCTCATGGGAGTCTCACACACTACTGGCATTAAGTGGTTTGTTTTGGATGAATGCAAAGAAATTAACGATAATTCAGTTTTAACGGTTCTAGAGCTGGTCATGCATGGCCTTTCTGGTATGGAAAGGAAGGTAACGAATGAATTACAAAGAAATCTATAACCAAAAATTATTGGACATAGAAGGGGTTCTTTCCAAGATAGAATCAGGTGACTCCCTGGTTGTGGGGATGGCAGCCGCAGAACCAGTTGGGCTACTATCTAACTTACACCTCATAAAAGACTCGGTTCAAGATGTAACAGTAGTTTCCTGCCTCCTGCTCATGGAGTATGAATACTACAAGCACGTTGACAAAGAACATTCACCCTTTAGGTCAGAGACATGGTATCTGGGAAATTATGAGAGAGCTCTGTTTAAAGAAGGCAAGGCCACTTACATTCCCAATAACCTGCACATGGCTGCAACTGACCTAATGCAAGCTAGAAGAGTGAACATTTATTGTGGTTCTGCCACCCCCATGGACAACAAAGGCTGCATGTCCTTGGCCCTGGGCAATGTCTACGAAAAAGATATCTTAGAACATGCAGACATGGTCATATTAGAAATCAATGAAAACCTACCCAGAACTCATGGGGATACTGTTGTTCACATAAACGACGTGGACTTTCTTTATGAGTACAATGCTCCACTCATCGAAGTCCCTTCGGCTGAAGCTAGTGAAGTAGAGAAAAAGATTGGTGAATTCATAGCAGATCTCATAGAAAATGGCTCCACCATTCAGCTTGGTATTGGAGGAATACCTAACGCCATTGCCCAGTTCTTAACCGATAAGAAGGAGCTTGGGGTCCACACCGAGTTGATGACAGAAGGCATAGTTGATCTTATTGAAGCTGGAGTCATCACAAACTCCCAGAAGTCTTTATGGAAAGACAAGTGCATCGCGTCATTTGTCATGGGAACACAGCGGCTTTACGATTTTGTGGACAACAATCTGGCTGTTGAAATACATCGTGGTCGTATTGTTAACGACCCTTACATAGTAGCCAAGAATAAAAAAATGGTAAGCATAAATACTGCGTTAAGTGTGGATCTTACTGGACAAGTGTGTTCAGAGGCATTCGGCCATCAGCAGTACACCGGTACTGGTGGCCAATTGGACATGCACCGCGGTGCAATAATGTCCGAAGGTGGAAAAGCCATTATTGCCATGAGATCCAGTGTAAAGAACGACACCATTTCTACCATTGTTCCCACATTACCTCAGGGAAGCTTTGTCACCATTCCCAGACATGATGTGGACTACATAATCACGGAATACGGGGTAGCACATTTAAGAGGTAAATCTCTCAGAGAAAGAACATTGGAAATGATCCGCACAGCGCATCCGAACTTTCGAGATTACCTGAAAACAGAAGCCGAAAAACTTGGCTTCATCTGAAAAGGGAGGAAAAGCTCAATGAACGAAGTTTTTATAAGTATGCCGCTTCGAACAGCTATTAGCAAATTTGGAGGAAGCTTGAAAGATATACGGGCGCCTGAGATTGCAGGCAAGGTNNGCTTGAAAGATATACCGGCACCTGAGATTGCAGGCAAAGTCATAAACGCAATTCTTGAAGAAACACATCTACCGCCTGACGCTTTTGATGACGTTGTACTTGGTAACGTCATCCAGGCTGGGGAAAAAATGAACGCTGCCAGACAAGCCGCCATTTATGGTGGAATAAGTGACTCTGTACCCGCCATGGTAGTGAATAGAGTTTGCGGCTCCGGATTGCAAGCTGTGGTAACGGCGGCCATGGAAATACAATCTGGTTATGCCTCTTGCGTTCTTGCGGGCGGCATGGAAAACATGGATAAGGCACCTTACATCCTACCAACCGGAAGATACGGTGCTCGTATGGGCGACACAACATTATACGACGCCATGCTCATGGATGGGCTAAACGATGCCTTCACTGGGAAACACTCAGGTCTAATTACCGATGAGTATTTGGTCCCCAAATACGGAGTGACCAGAGAAGAACAAGATCAATTTGCATATGAAAGTCACATGAAAGCCGCAAAAGCCATACAAGAGGGGAAGTTCTCCTCGCAAATTGTCCCGATTCAGGTATCAAAAGACTTCGTTTTCCAGGTAGACGAAAATGTACGCCCCGATACCACATTAGAAAAACTTGCGAAATTGAGACCGGCTTTCAAAGAGAACGGCACCATAACCGCGGGTAACGCACCATCACTGAACTCTGGGGCGGCTGCCATGGTCTTGTCCACTGAAGAAGTTGCTAATAAGTTCAACTTGCCGGTCTTTGGTAGGATTTTGTCTTACGCTGTTTCCGCAGTGGACCCCAAT
>DMVM01000146.1 GCA_003476705.1 Coprothermobacter sp. | reverse complement strand
TTACGTTCCTGCCATTTGCTTAATACGGTGGCTGCATCAGTGTCATGATCAGATGCAAACACATGTGGATGCCTCGAGATCGCTTTCTCTGAAGCTTTAGTGAGAACATCTGCCAGTTCGAAGGCGTCATTTTCTTCTGCGATGACGCTATGAAGCAGCAAATGTAACCACAAGTCTCCCAGTTCTTCAGCGTAATTGTCCATATCCTGGTTGGAAATAGCTTCCATGAGCTCACTAAGTTCTTCGCGGCTCAATGTAACTAACTGGTACGGAGTAACTTCACGGTCCCATGGGCACTTTTCTCTTAGGGTTTCGACTATCTTCTTAAAGCGCATAAATTGAAAACCTGCTGCTTCAGGCAGGGTGTAGTGGCAACTGGGACTTTTAAATGAAGGTGGCTCTGGTAACTGAAAAACGCTCTGCAACTCCAAGGCGGCTCTCTGAGGTGTATAACCTAAGCTTTGCAAGAAAAGATTCGAGAAAAATAAAGCATTTTCCAAATTGCTAGCTACTACCACAGTGCCATCTTTGTTGGTTAGGAGACCTTTCCAAACATCTTCCAAAACCTGCTGCCAGTCAATCACTTCTCTCGGTAAGCGNNCACACGTCCAATCCTTTTATGACCTTATATCGCTTCATATTAACATCTTACACCAGCGCAGAATTCTTGATATAATTCTAGTTATGTTTTTAAATGAAAGTTAAAAGGGGAGGGGAGAGTGTGCTCGAGTTTTTTGCAGTTGCAGTGCTTTTGCTGCTCACGGTTATTCTTAATGCTCGTTGGATTCTGGGGATAAAAGTGGAAAACGCTTTAGCAGCGCAGATAAGTGGCCACATCCATGATGGTGCAAAGGCGTTCTTATCCAGTGAGTACAAGGTAATGTTTCCCTGGATTGCTGTGCTTTTCATTGTACTAGTTTTGCTCACGGGTTATAAGTCAGCCATTGCTTTCTTGGCAGGGGCTCTGTTCTCCATTGCGGCAGGCTACATTGGTATGCAGATCGCTACATTGGCAAATGTACGCACCACAGAAGCTGCTAAAAGAGGCAGTGGAGATGCACTTTCTGTTGCTTTTTCAGCTGGATCAGTCATGGGCATGACCGTAGTTGCCTTCGGTTTACTAGGGCTGGGCCTTGTGGTTTTCGTCTTTGGCGGTTTTGAAAAAGCCGGAGGCATTGTTAGTAGTTTTAGTTTGGGTGCTTCTTTTGTTGCTCTTTTTGCTCGTGTGGGCGGCGGTATTTTTACTAAAGCTGCTGACGTTGGAGCCGACCTCGTGGGAAAGGTTGAGGCTAACATACCTGAAGATGACCCCCGAAATCCCGCAGTCATTGCAGATAACGTTGGTGATAACGTGGGTGATGTTGCCGGTATGGGAGCGGACTTGTATGAGTCCTATGTGGGGTCCATCGTCGCTTGCATTGTTTTAGCTTTAGCTGAGGAAAATATGGCCGGCCTAAGTTTTGTCTTGTGGGCCGTGTCTTTGGGTGCACTTTCCTCCTGGTTCACCATATTAGTTGTCAGAGGCATGTCCTCTCGCTCCCGCATGGATCCTGCAAACGTTTTTAGAATGGGTACTATATTGGTGACGCTGCTAGCTGTGGGTTTTGTTTGCCTTATTCCCGTGTGGACTGGTGCAAGCTGGTCATATGTTGTGTCAGCGGTGGCAGGCATGATTGTGGGCATAGCCATTGGGTTTATTACTGATTACTACACCATGGGCGAGCCCGTAAGGGAAATAGCTAAAGCTAGCGAGACCGGAGCAGCTACCAACATTCTTTCTGGTATGGCGATTGCCATGCAATCCACGTTTTTCCCAGTCTTGCTGGTGGGCCTAGCCACAATTGTCGCGTACCTCAGCGCAGGACTTTTCGGTATTGCTTTAGCTGGCGTAGGTATGCTTTGCACTCTGGCGTATTCTTTGTCGGTAGATGCCTATGGTCCCGTGGCTGATAACGCTGGGGGCATAGCTGAGATGGCGCATTTTTCACCTCAGGTGCGCGAGGTTACTGATGGTTTGGACGCTTTAGGTAATGCCACTGCTGCCATGGGGAAGGGTTTTGCTATTGCTTCGGCCGCACTAACGGCACTGGCTCTGTTTGCTGCATTCAACAGTGCTGTGGGGATTAAGGTTTTGGATGTCTCAAACCCCAAGGTGCTCACAGGGGTCATGGTAGGAGCGGCTTCACCGTTTCTTTTTTCTTCCATAGTCATCAATGCCGTTTCCAGGACTGCTTTTGTCATCGTAAAAGAGGTCAGACGTCAATTTAAAGAAATTCCTGGTTTACTTTCAGGACGAGCCGATCCAGATTATGTAGTCTGCGTGAGTATTAGTACTAGTCATGCTCTTAAAAACATGGTAGTACCTGCTCTGTTGGCACTTATTCTGCCTCTGGCTTCCTACTTTTTGCTTGGTGTTGAAGGCGTTGGTGGTGTACTTATTGGCCAGACTGTTTGCGGGTTTGTGATGGCCATTTACATGGCAAATGCAGGTGGTGCTTGGGATAACGCAAAGAAGCTTATCGAAGGTGGTTTCTTGGGTGGGAAAGGTTCTGAGGCTCACCATGCTGCAGTAATAGGTGACACCGTGGGTGATCCGCTAAAGGATACAGCTGGCCCCTCCATTAACATACTTATGAAGTTAAGCACGGTAGTGTCCCTCATCCTCATCCCCATTTTTGTGCAAATGGGCTTGCCCGTGCTCATCGATCTATTTGCAAAATGAAAACGAAAAGGCGAGAGGAAACTCTGTAATTCACAGTGCTCATGGTATCCTCTCGCCTTTTTATTCTTTTTTTTACAGGGGCAACTACGAGTAGACGGTAAGCCGAGTTCTGTTCCCACCAAAACCGCGTTGCCTTCAAAGGTCCTGGTAGGTGGCAACCATTTATCTTGGCTTGCTGTTGCCAACAAGCTCCAGCGGCCTACCCGCCAGCTCGCCGAGCAGGGTCACAGCTGGCTGCTTGGCCTTGCTCCGGATGGGGTTTACCGTGCCAGCACTGTCGCCAGTGCTGCGGTGGGCTCTTACCCCACCTTTTCACCCTTACCTACCCAAGTATTTGGGTGGGTGGTCTGTTTTCTGTGGCACTCTCCTTGAGGTCGCCCTCACTGGGTGTTACCCAGCATCCTGCTCTGTGGAGCTCGGACTTTCCTCAACCTTTTGGTTGCGGCTGCCTCGTCTACTCTTTACATATTCTACCATGCTTGTCCAGTGCGACTCAATATCGTAATATTCCCTGGCTCTTTGCGTGAAAATGTGAACTACGATGTCGCCTATGTCCACAAGGACCCAATCACCTGGGGTGTAACCTTCAACGCGGTAGGTGATGTGCTTTTTATCCAATAACTCTTCCAATGAGTCAGCCAGTGATTGGCTATGGGTGAGTGAGTTCGCAGTGCAAATAATGAAATAATCTGCTATGGTGTCCAGGGCTCTTATGTCAACGATTTTTATGTCTTCGGCTTTTTTCTCGTCAAGAAGCCTCTGAATGGCTTCCACGTCCTGATCCAACGTCTGTTCACCTCCTTTCTATTCTTTTTGCCCTATGGGTAGTAAAGGTGGTTTTCGTGAATATATGTTTCCACTGTTTTTGGTACTAAATGAGTTATGGGTTTTCCCTGAGCTATTCTTTGTCTTATGTATGTTGAGGAGACGTTTATCGGCGTCATGTCAGTAAAGATGGCTTCTGCTTCCGGTCTGGCTAGGGTTATTGGTTTTCTCGGAACGACAATGAAAATAGCATTTTTTATGAGTAAGTCATACCTGCGCCAGTTGTGCAACTCTTCCCATTCATCACTGCCTAATATGAAGTAGGGCTTTTCACCAAGCACGTGCTTTACTGACAAAACGGTTTCATATGAATATGTGGGTCTGGCTTCTTTTTCTAACTCCATGAGCACAAATTTAGGTTCCTGGCTCAGTGCGATCTGTAGCATGTTGACCCGGTGAAAGTAGGGGACTTTGGCCTTGTCTTTGTGTGGAGGTATGTGAGTAGGGACAAACCAAACCTTGTCAAGACTGGCGGCTTCCATAGCTAAATGGACCATGAACAGATGACCTATGTGAACAGGATCAAAAACACCTGCAAGAAGGCCAGTTCTAGAGGATTTCAAAGGCTTTATCATGTATGACTACGGTTTCTCCTTCTTTTGCACCCATTTGCCTTAGCATTTCTTCAAGTCTTTTACGTCTTATCTCTCTTTGTACATACTGAAAATCCCAAGGTAGGGTAGTATCGTATCTCGATATGTACCGTGCCCATCTGCCTTCAACTACCCAGTATTCATCTTCTCTGCGAATGGAGAAATCCTCTGGTAAAGGTGGAAGCTCCATTGTTAAAGATTCTGCAATGGGTTCCTCTGTTGATAATGTGGTCGAAATAAGCTCGAATAAAACATCTACAAATTGACTAGTACCTTCGCCTGTGGCCGCGCTTGTAAACACCAGGTATGATTCTTTGTCAGCAAACTGCACTCTTAGCTGATCAATGTGTTCTGGCTGCAGTAGGTCGATCTTGTTTAAAACTAGAACTCGGGGTTTTTCCAGTAAGTTAGGGTTATAAGCTCGGAGCTCATTAATAATCGTTTCATAGGCTTGCATAGGTTCGTAACCATCGATGGCTGCTGCATCAATGACAATGGCCAGTACTTTGGTACGTTCAACATGTCTTAGGAAGGTTAAGCCAAGTCCTTTGCCTTCGTGAGCTCCTTCTATGAGCCCTGGAACGTCGCTTACTAC
>DMVM01000115.1 GCA_003476705.1 Coprothermobacter sp. | reverse complement strand
CGTAGTACCTGCGGTTGTCTGGATTATGATCTTTGTATATGGCAAGGTAGTAGCAGAACCACTCTAGCGGAACAAAGAGCCTAAACTCGACTGGGTAACACCGCAACAACTCTTCAAACGTGGAATCTTTACAATACTGTTTTTCCTTTTATCTCTTGTACCAGTGGGCATCATGGGGGCAACTGCCGTCTTCCTTCTAAACAAACAAGTGAGTGCTAACCTTATTTATGTAAGCATAATTTGTCTATCCGTAGTGATTGCAGCAGTCACCTATGAGCTGCTGCTCATGGCTTCCAAAAACTTTTACAAACTTCCACAGTAAAAATGTTGCATTTACTTTGTACGGGTGTTATACTACGACAAATTGAATGTGGGTGAATGAAGTGGATAAATTAGACAAGAGCACAATGGATTTTTTCTGTTCTTTTAGCATGTATATGATAATGTGCACTAACGCCCCAGGAGGTGCGCCGGGCGTGTAGTGCATAACACTTGCGCTCGGAGGTACCCGAAGGGGCGTTCTCTATACGATTTTTGAGAACGCCCCTTTTTTATTTGGTCATCGCAAGAACTTACCTCTAAGCATGAACAAACCAGAAGCAGCATGGCGAAGAAGCTCAATAATTTCGGCTGCCACACACAAACAAAGCGTCTTTTCCAGCTTTATATCTTTTTGCCCTTCTGAGTTGTTTTATACGTTAGATGCGGCTAAAGTGGTGTTATGGTGGACGAAAAAAAGCTCATAGATAGGATTAAGCATGGTGACAGACGCGCGCTGGACACCCTTATAAAAGCTTATTACCAGAGCATTTTCGCTTACTTCTACTACCACACGCAAAACCGTGAAATAACAATGGACTTAACACAGGAGGTTTTTGTGAAGATGGTGGCTTCCATAGAAACTTATGAGAATCGTGGTAAGTTCCGTTCGTGGCTCTTTACCATTGCTGCGAACCATCTAAGGAATCACTGGAAATATGAAAGCAGGCATGAGGAATATCAGTTCGAAGAAGAGAGCGAAAAAGACATTACTTCAAGGTGGGAAAGCATAACAGACAGCGCAGAGCTGTTAAATGCGCTGTCTATGATTCCTACCGATCAGCGAGATTGCATCGTACTTAAGTACTACTACGGTTTTACTAGTAGGGAAATCGCAGAGATGCTCAACGTTAAAGAGCCCACAGTTAAAGCACGAATACGGTACGGACTTAACAAGCTTTCCATACTGCTAAAGGGGGAAGAGACAGATGGAGAAGAGCAGTAACGAAGAAAAGCATATCGAGCAGCTCTTTAAACGTGTGAACATACCACAGATCCCAGAGCAGCAGATTGAATCTGTGGTACAAATGGCTGCTGATTATCTACCTGTGGAAAGAAAACGGATTAATCTATGGGATATCGCTATTTTGCAGCTTACCACAACATCCATTGTTTTCTGGGCTGCGTGCGCTGCATTTATGGCAATAACCGTACTCTCTATAGGTAGCGCTAAATCCTCGCTTTCTGCATTAGGTATTTTTGTTGCTGGGGCACCCGTTCCGTTGCTTTTAAGCTTACTAGAAGTTATAACCACGAGAACACCAGCCGTAATAGAGCTGGAAAAAGCGTGCAAATACAATGTAAGTCAACTCTACGTGGTAAAGATCATGATCGGTACAGTGTTGAACGTAGCATTATTAGCCTTAGTCACCACTTTTACATCGCAAAACTTGATCACCCCCTTAAAGATGTTCCTTACGGGCTCCACTACGATGTTCTTCATCGGTTTTTTGGCTCTACTAATTGCAACAAAATTTGGTCAGTCCTTACCAGTAATGGGCATACTTGCAGGGTGGATTATCGCAGCTGTCATGCTTTTCCAGAATAGGCAGGAACTGGCTATGATGCTACTCAACATAAGACTTTTACCGTTGCTCGTCTTACTTGGAGTAAGTACCATGCTGTTTATTTTCTCGCTACATGCCTTTAGCCACCAATTGACAACATTGGATTTAGGAGGTACATGTTAATGCAACTTAGAACGCAAAACCTAACAAAAAACTTTGGAAATAGATGTGCCGTAGACCATGTGAACTTAAACTTTGAACGCGGTGTATACGGTTTGCTGGGCCCTAATGGAGCTGGGAAGACCACGCTTATGCGCATGATGGTGGGCATTTTGCCACCTTCTTCAGGCAAAGTCACCCTGGATGGTGTAACCATAGGAGAACTAGGAGCCAAATACCGAGACATCCTCGGTTACATGCCCCAGGAGGTCGGTTACTACAGAGATTTCACGGCAAAGCGCTTTTTGCAGTACCTTAGCGCACTCAAAGGACTGGACCCAAAGTACGCAAACCGTAGAATAGATGAACTTCTCGATTTAGTAGGTTTAGCAGATGGGAAAAACAAGAAACTTGGTCAGTTTTCTGGAGGTATGATAAGGCGTATCGGCATTGCCCAGGCACTGCTTAACGACCCCAGAATTCTTATTCTGGATGAACCCACAGCGGGCTTAGATCCAAACGAACGGATACATTTCCGTAACATCCTTTCCGAGCTTTCCGAAGAACGCATTGTCATACTTTCTACACATATCGTCTCCGATGTGCAGTCCATAGCAGGCCAAGTCATTCTGCTGAAGGAAGGCAAAGTCGTAAACTGTGATACCACGGAAAACCTTCGTCATATGGTTGAAGGAAAGGTATGGCTTGCTACTGTAACACATGGAGAGCTTAATGAACTTAAAAAGCGGTTTCCCATAGGCAATGTGCTTCAGAAAGATGACCATTTCGAGATACGTATAGCAAGTGACTCAAAACCTCTTCAAAATGCAACTGCAGTAGAACCTTCCTTGGAAGATGTGTTTATATACGTGTTTGGAGGCCAAGCGGAATGAACCTCACTATTGCAGAGTTCAAGAAAATTGTTTCAAAGAAGTACGTATGGGTACTGACTCTACTCCTCGTTCTTTTCTATGCGTACCTCATTTTAAACATTGGTGACAATTTCTCTGTAGTGTACAGCAAAAGAGCGTTGCAGCCTGTGTTTCAAGAAATAATGGACGCAGCTTATGATCCGCAAGTACAAGAGTATGTTATAAAAAATGAATTCAACGTTACTTTTGACGAGCTAAAGCCGGTCATTTCGCCCAAAATAGCACAAACTATTGAACAATACCAAGGGAAAATCTACAAAGGTTATGACGTACCAAAAGAGTTGAAGGATGAAGCAGCCTTGCGTATTGAAAGCTTAGTTGAGCGAAACGTCACAATAAATGGAATGATAAAAGAACTAGAGAGTAAGCCAGACACACCGCTAAACAGGTATTTACTTCAGCAATATACTCACATGCCAAAGATGGAACCGAATCTTACGCGCTGGGATGATTGGATAGATATAAATCACTCTATGCTTCCATTATTGATAGCCTTTGTGGTAATACTGGGCGTAGCCAGTGTCTATACGGGCGAGTACACTAGTAAAATGCATGGCATTTTACTTACGACCAAAAACGGCAGAAGCAAACTATTTTGGAGCAAGCTACTGGCAAGCTGCTTATTTGCAGCAATAGTTGTAATCATATTCCAAAGTTTAGCAGCGCTTCTTTACATGCATGTTTATGGCCTACCCTTCAAGAACACTCCCATGAATAGCCTTACTTCCTTCTATAAAATGCCAAATACCATGTGGGCTTTGGAGTTCTATCTTCGCCAGCTTGCAGGATCTCTACTGGGAGCCATCGTCTTAACAGCGGTAACCTTGTGCATATCGTCCCTGTGCAGAAGTAATTTAGTCAGCTTCTTCATTTCAGGCATCTACTTTGGCTTAGGCGCCCTTTACTCGCTGAGTCTTGAAGGCCAGTACATTACTTCTAAAGTGACCATATTCGCCGATGTGAGCACTTTCTCTCTTATGTCACTTACGGACGTTTTAGGGAATGCAAAAGTGTTTATCATAGGGAGCCATGCCATCCCCACTATAAGACTTACGCTGATTACTCAAGCAGTTATATTCGCCGCAGCTCTTTTACTCACCTATGTTTTCTACAACAGAAAGGAGATAACTGCATGAACGCCAAAGGCGGAAGCTACCAGCACCTAATGATTGCTGAATTAAAAACACTTCTAAACAACCATTGGACATTGATTGTGCTTGCTGTTTACGTGCTTTTTACCTGCGGCGTTTATTTTTCGGGAAGCTTTAGACAAACGTGGTTGCAGGTGCTTGATGGAAACCTGTTTACTACAATGACAAACCTTTACTTGCCTACATTTCTCTTTATAGCTGTACTTCTCAATGCAGCGCCAATATTCGCTAGCGACAAGAAAAACGGTATGGAAGAACTTGCAGATACCTGCTTTTATGGCAGAAATTTCAGGAAAAAAGCAAAAATAGAAGCCACCATATTTTACACAATTCTCATTACAGCAGCTGGTTTTTTAGTAACTGCCGCTGTATCTTTGGCAAGTGGAACACCTCTCGACCTAAGCAGTAAAGCTTTTCAAACAGTAAATCTAGATATAAGTATGAGCAATGGGATGTTTTACCTATTTTGCTTTGCCATGATTATACTTGGCCTAATTGCCGTTGCATCCGCAGTAGTCCTTATTTCTTCAAGAAGCGATGATGTAATTGTACCTTTAGCATCAGGCATACTAATTTATGGAGTAGAACTGGCGCTCTATCTAAAACCGCTTGTAAAAATACTGTGGGATATAAACCTCTTGAAGCTCTTGAGGCCTTACACAATGTTAAGTGTTTCCTTGTATTTTGATTCCACCATTAAAGCTTTAGTTGCCAATGTTATCGCTTTCGTTTTGGTAAGCGTAGCACTATTCTTGCTTACGTTTGCCAATGCTCCCGAGGCAAGAGCAAAACATACTTTCTCTTCTCCAAGTACTTAGTAGATGTACATAACAAAAACTCTAAGGGGGCTTGCATTTACTTGCAAGCCTCTTCATTTGTATGAGTGCATTGATACTTTCGAATGCTAAGATTTAAATAGGCAAACTTTTATTGGGAGGTATACAATGCTGGAAAACATTCTCACTGAAAAAGCGATTCGTCTTAAAGCTCAGGCTACGGATTGGCAAGACGCAGTGCGCATGGGTGGAGAGCTCTTGGTAAATGCAGGCTTTGCCGAACCAAGTTATATAGAAGCCATGATAGAAACAGTAAAACAACTTGGACCTTACAGCGTCATAGCACCTGGCATTGCCATGCCTCATGCAAGGCCTGATGCTGGAGTTACCAAGCCCGGCTTGAGTTTGGTAACCTTGGCAAACCCCGTCGAGTTCGGTAACAAAGAGAACGATCCGGTGGACATTGTAGTTTCATTCTGTGCCACCGATAACACCTCTCACATACAGATGCTTGCAGAGCTTGCTCAGCTACTTGGCAGCGATGAAGCCGTAACTACTGTAAGAAATGCAAAGGAGGTGAAAGAGGTAACCCAACTGATTAAGAATTTCCAATTCTCATGAAAAGGGGTGAAAAGTTATGGCGGCGTTTATCAATTTTCTGGTAAACAACATTTTTAACCAGGTGGCCATTTTAATCGGTATTGTAGCCATGATCGGTCTTATACTTCAAAGAAAACCTGTAGAACAAGTCGTATCAGGTACCATAAAGGCTGTCGTTGGTATTATGATCATGCTCGCAGGTACTGACCTTTTCGTTGCTGGCTTGTCTTCTTTCCAGACCATTGTTTCTTCCGCTTTTGGCATAACAGCTCCTGTTGCAGCCAATACTTTAGACAACTTTACGGCCAATTTTGGCAGCATAGCAGTCTCCATAATGGCTTTAGGCTTTCTCATACACCTAATTATAGTAAGGTTGTTTAACACGGGTTTTGTGTATTTGACCGGTCACTTGATGTGGTGGATTTCCTTAGTAATTACAGCAAGTTTCTTACAAGTGTTCCCAACGATGAATCAGGGTTGGCTCATTGTAGTTGGTGCCATATTGATTGCCCTTTACTGGACTTTGCAGCCTCGTATAATTCACAAATACATGAAAAAGGTGACCAAATCTGATGACATCGGATATGGCCACACCTCCTCCAGTGTTGCTTATCTGGGAGCATCATTAGGTGGCTACATAGGCAAACCCGAAGAAAGCACTGAAAATATCAAAATACCACAGCGTTTGTCTTTCATGAACGATATCACAGTTGGAACTGCATTCATAATCGGCATTATTCTACTAATAGCGGTGTTCTTTGCAGATAGAGCCGTTGTAGTTGAACTTGCAGGTAACCTAAACTTTGTGGTATGGGCAATCCTGCAGGGTCTACGCTTCGCAGCGGGAATAACCATACTGCTTTACGGAGTAAGGCTCTTCTTGGGTGAAATCGTTCCTGCATTTAGAGGTATTTCTCAAAAACTTATTCCAGGTGCAAGACCTGCTTTGGACGTCCCTGTAGTATTCCCGTACGCGCCCACGGCAGTACTCATCGGATTCATCAGTTCCACAATTGTATTCCTCATTCTCATGGTTATCTTCGGCGTAACGGGCTATGCTACTATTGTGCCATCCATGATTATGCTGTTCTTCCCAGGTGCAGGTGCTGCCATATTCGGCAACGCTACTGGTGGCTGGAAAGGAGCTGTGCTTGGTGGTGCTCTTAATGGTCTGTTCTTAGCTTTCGGCCAAGCTATCACTTGGCCCATGCTTAGTAATACGGCTCCTGAACTTGCAGTACTGGCAGACCCCGACTGGTATATAATCACGTGGATCATTGTTGGCATAAGTAGCCTGATAAAGTCACTGGTGTAAAAAGTAGCGGAGGTGCAATAAATGGCAGATAAGCTAAAAGTGGTTGCAGCATGCGGCGTCGGTATGGGAAGCAGCTTAATCCTAAAAATGAACGTTGAAGATGTGTTCAAGGAACTTAACGTACCAGCCACAGTTGAGCACTCTGACATAGGAAGCTTAGTTGGGTCAAACTACGATATTGTGGTAGTACAAACCTTCTACGCAGACCAAGTGAAAAACTACGGAAAAGTTGTAGTAGGAGTGGATGATTTCTTC
>DMVM01000049.1 GCA_003476705.1 Coprothermobacter sp. | reverse complement strand
GCAAGCTGCTGTCCTTGCTAAATGAGCTTTGTCCTCAGCGCAAGGTGGCTCTTCTTCGTGAACTAACCAAGCTCCACGAAGAGGTGCTGGTGGGCTACCCCCAGGAGCTCATTAAAGATTCCTATAAAGGTGAATTTGTGGTAGTGATTTACCCACCCGAGGAAGGCACTTAACATGGCAAGCAGCACTGCTGTGGTCATACTTTGCGGTGGTGTTAGCAGGCGGCTGGGTGTTTCTAAGGCGCTGCTGCAGGTTAAAGGCAAGCCTTTGTTCAAGGTGGTTGAAGAAAACCTTTCTCCTTTGGGCCTGCCTGTGTATTTGGTTTCTAAGGTTCCTTTTGAATCTGGGGAAATTCCTTTGATTTTGGACATTTTTGAAGCCGATACACCTCTCGCAGGCGTGCTTACGGCTCTAAGCACTTTGCAGTACCAAAACTACCTGTTTACAGCTGTGGACATGCCTGTACTACCAAAAGAAGCAGTGGTGCCACTTTTGGAGTACCATTGTGAGCATGAAAGCTCCGTTTTTTACAGTATAAACGGTTTCTTGCAGCCGTTCCCTTCACTTGTACAAAGTAGCGTCGTCAATCACATCTTGACATGCTACCAGCACCGCTTTTACAAGCTTACCGAAGTTTTCTCCTCTATTCCTCATGTGCTTTTACCCTTCATGGGTGATCCAAATGTCTTTCTCAATGTCAACACGTGGAAAGACTGGGAAGGTTTTAACTCCTCAGCTCCAAACTACTGCCCCATGCATGAGCACTTTGCATAACTCATACCCCCATCGGGTATATATAAGATTGGAAACAAGAAATCATAAAAACAATGCTGAAGGAGGCGATGGGCCATGCTTAGTAGAAGGTGGTTTGATCCCTTCGAAGAAATGAGGTCCATCATTGATGAGATGGATAGAATGATGGAGGAATTCTGGAGCACAGGTATTGAACCTAGAAGGCCAGCGCGCAGAGGCTTAGCCAGAAGATTTGTACCACCAGTTGAAGTTACCGAAGATGAAAACAACGTTTACGTTCGTGCAGCAGTTCCAGGCGTACCCAAAGATAAGCTGGAAATAACTGTCGAAGAAGATAGAGTTTACCTCAAAGGAGAACTGCAGGAGCAAAAGAAGGAAGAAAAAGAAGGCGTGTTCTACAGCGAGATGCGGTATGGCACCTTTGAACGTGCCATTGCACTTCCAACTACTGTAAAGGCTGAAGAAGCCAAAGCCGAGTACCACAATGGCGTGGTTGAACTCACACTTCCCAAGAAAGCTCCCGAATCCAAGGGAGTAAAGATCAGGCTGGAGTAACTCAGGACACGTTCGTAAGACAAAAGAGCCGACCCATAGAATACGAGGGTCGGCTTTTTTTATTATTTGTGACTTTCTACGTCTTCGAATACTTTTTAACTTTCTTTAAAGCCATACCTAAGAGGTCTTGCATGTTCTCATCTTTTAGCAGCAATAACCCAGCAAAATAAACCAGAGCTGCTACCACTATTAGCACAATAAGATGCAAGCCTTCGTAAGGCAAATACAGCTTCCACATCAAAATGACCAGAAGCATTAGCACTGCTGCAGCCGTGCTCTTCCACAGAGCCCTTACTATGCCCCAAGGTCCTATTTGGTGCCTGCGCGCCCAAGAAAGGTATAGCCACAAGCACAGTACAGTCCAAGAAATGGCAGTACCTATGGCAAACCCTGCTGCATTCATGTGCAGTCTTATCCCAAAAAAGTAGTTCAGAAAAGCATTTAAACCAATGCCGAAGATATTTCTCTTAAGAGGAGTAATATTATCTTTCTCTGACAGAAAGACAATGGCAAGCAGGTTTTGCAAGGCCAAAAATGGAACCCCTAAAGCGTAGAAAAGTAAAGCTCCGCCGGTCAGAGTTGCAGCCGCCATGTCGAATGCTCCACGCATGTAGACCAGTTTTACAATGGGTAAAGCAAGCGTGGCGAGGCCTACCGCTGATGGTAGCACAATGAGCCAGATTAGTTGTATGCCACGGCTAACTGCGGTGGCTTGCTCTGGCCAGTCCATTTTCGCTGATGCGCTTGATATGACCGGATAGAGCACGCTAGTTATAGGCACGGCAAACAAAGTAATAGGCAAGTTATAAAGAAGGGAAGCATAGTTTAGAGCGGATATGTTGCCTACAGGCAGGAAAGAAGCCATGAGCTGGTCTACCAGAGTAAAAGATATAATAATGACTTGTCCCGCTAAAATAGGTACCAGAAACTTTAAGTAGTCCGAGACGTATCTATTCCATAAACCAGAAGGTTTGAGGTTACCTCTATAGGGTAAGGACATGTAATAGGCAATTGCAAAAGTGGCAAAGCCTGTTGTCAGAGCTGATAAAGCCAGAGCAGTTGGTGTGGCACCATGCAGTGCACCCGCCAAAGCAAGCACCAGCACACCAGAGGCTGATGCAAATAAGTTGATACCAATTTGAGGAAGGAAATTTTCAAATATTTGCAGTAACGTTATCTGCATGGAAGAAAGCACCTGAAACAAAAAGATGAGTGCAGTGAACCGAATAAAGAACATGGTCAGACTTAGCCGCTGTGGGTCGTTGTAAAACCCTGGTGCCAAAATGGCAATAAATGGCTGAGGCACTATCATCATCAACGCTGTAAACAGTAATAGCAGGGTTACTAGCCATCGGTAAATGCTGGAGTATGCTTTCCAGAAAGCTTCTTCGCCTTCTTGGTTTCTAAGGTGAATAAGATAAGGAACCAGTGAGCTGTTTATGGCACCGAAAAAGGCTGAGCCAATTCTACCAGGTATGGCTTGGCTCACATTGAAGGCGTCTTTTACAACGCCTGCGCCAAAGTAAAACGCCGTGAGCATCTCCCTGAGGAAGCCAAACCCCTTTGACCACATGGTAGATACCGAGAGTGCCACGACCGATTGTTTTTTGCTCAGATTAACCTTAGGCGCCACGAATTTATTGTAACGCACATTATGTGTATGCCCTAGCTAACTAGAGCCGGCTACGTTCTAAGTCCAGTTATGTCTTTACACAAGTACGGCAAACAGCTTCTGGCTTGAAGTGGCAGAATCGTATGTTGGCTTGATATCATATGATTAACAGACGTATTTATGAATCAGAAATCGCTCTTATTATGTGAAATATGGAGGTGCATGGTGAAAGTAATCGTACTGGCTGGTGGGAGGGGTACCAGGCTTTGGCCACTGTCCAGGGAGCGTTTTCCTAAGCAGTTTTTAAAGTTAATAGATGGAAAGAGCTTACTGGAGTGCACATACAGAAGAGCGATAGCACTGGCTAATGCTCAAGATGTGGTCACGGTAACAAGTGCTGATTTTTTGTTTCTAACAAAAGAAATTGCTGAAAGTGTGAGTCCGAAGTTGGCTGAAAGTATGATAGCTGAACCAAATGGGAAGAACACAGCCCCAGCAGTGGGACTAGCGGTGAAATACATTTCTGAAAAGTTACACGGGGCTCCTGATGAGCCACTACTGGTACTCACTTCAGACCATATCATAGAACCACTAGAAAAGTTTGTTGATTACATGAAATTGGGCATGTTAGCTGCAAAAGAAGGGTATTTGGTAACGTTTGGCATAAAGCCGGTCCGACCTGAAACTGGTTTTGGTTACATTCAAATAGGGGAAGCGATGAATGGGTTTCATAAGGCAAAACGTTTTGTGGAAAAGCCTGACTTGGAGACGGCTCAGAAGTATCTAAACGAGGGAAGTTATTATTGGAATTCAGGTATGTTTGGATTTACAACAGCAGCATTCCTTGAAGAGCTAAGAGCTTATCAACCTCAAATTTATGAGCTGTTGAATGATAGCTTTGAAGATGTTGTGCGGAATTTTGAAAAGATGCCGTCCATTTCCATGGACTACGCTATCATGGAAAAGTCAAACAAAGTGGTCGTCATCCCAATGGAACTTAGCTGGAGTGATGTGGGGTCTTGGGATTCTTATTATGATGTGATGGAGAAGGACCAAGAAGGTAATGTACTAGTAGGAGATGTCGTAGCGCTGAATGCGAAGAACTCTTTGGCTTTTTCGGATTCACGTCTGGTTGCCTTGGCTGGGTTGGAGGACACGCTAGTGGTGGAAACGCAAGATGTCGTACTTATTGCAAAGAAGGGCGACAGCCAAGAAGTTAAAAAATTAGTTGAGGAGCTGAAGGAGCAAGGTAGGAAAGAAGTTACAGAGCATCCAGAAATGGTAAGACCGTGGGGACGGTACGAGGTTTTGGATAGCGGTGATGGGTACAAGATAAAACGAGTTCTTCTAAAACCGGGAAACTCTCTTCGACCCCAAATGCATTTGCATCGTACCGAGCACTGGGTTGTTATAAGAGGCACAGCTCAGGTAAAGATTGGTAACGAGACGTTTTTGTTGCATGAGGGGGAAAGCACCTTTGTTCCAAAGAAGACAGTCCATGTTCTAGGAAACCACACCGATTCAGAAGTAGAAATTATTGAAGTGGAGAATGGGGATTATTTGGAAGAGGATGACATCGTAGTTTATGATAGCTGATGGAAGAAAAGAAAGGATAGGAAATCACTTAGTTAGCGTAAACAAGATGTACTACCCAGAAGTTGGTGGTGTGGAGGTTGTGGCGCAGCGCATAGCCGAACTGGGGCTACATTTGTTCGATAACTCAACAGTAATAACTTTCAACAAGGAAAACAGTATGGTTGAACAAGAGATAAATGGGGTGCACGTTATCAGGCTAAATACGGCTTACAGAAATGATCCCATCAGACTTTCTTCTAATTTCGGAAGGGCGATAAGAAGCTTTTCAACTCCTGACACCGTATTTGTTTTTCACTTTCCAAGTGTTCAAAGTGAGCTTTTCTTTGTGCATTCAAATGTGAAGGGGAAAAAAGTTTGTTTTTACCACAGTGACATTGTGGGGAGGGGCACTGCGGGGAGCTTGTACAACAAGTTGGTCGTTCCGAAGTTTTTGGCCAAGATGGATAGAATAATCGTTACATCGCCAAACATGAAGCAAAGCTCAGCATGCTTGAAGCCCTTCTTAGGTAAAGTGGATGTGGTTCCTCTGTTTGCTGACATCAAGCATTTTCACTATGAGGAAGATGATAAGAGAAGAGAAATACTTGAAGGCGTTGGTGCTGGCGATGAAGCGAAAATAATCCTTTATATTGGCCGTTTTGGACGCTACAAAGGACTCGATTACTTGATTAAGGCTTTAGCGCTTCTACCTGAGAATTACCACATCGTTTTAGTTGGCGACGGGCCTGAAAGAGCTGCTGTGGAGGAGCTTACTCATGAGCTGAAGCTTGAACGGCGCGTTCTTCGTTTTGACCACGTTCCTTATACTGATTT
This sequence comes from Coprothermobacter sp., assembly GCA_003476705.1. Taxonomy (GTDB): domain Bacteria; phylum Coprothermobacterota; class Coprothermobacteria; order Coprothermobacterales; family Coprothermobacteraceae; genus Coprothermobacter. The sequence continues at coordinate 2,803 of DMVM01000049.1, read as the reverse complement.
GCCGAAATACTACAGCGCAGCTGATGTGTTTGTTTTACCTTCCATCGATAGGGGGGAAGCATTTGGATTGGTTGTAGTTGAGGCAATGGCGTGCGGTGTTCCCGTGGTTACCACAGAACTTGGTACTGGTACTTCATTTCATAATATTGATGGTGTAACAGGTCGCGTTGTGCCTCCGAGAGATGAAAAGGCGCTTGCAAACGCTATAGCCGAGATTTGTGAACACAAGTATAAGTATGATCCACAGGTAATAAGGAAGCGGGCAGAGGAGTTCAGCGTAGAAAGATTTGACCAATGCATTAAAGAAGTGTTCGAGAAAGTTGTTAGCGAAGGAAGCGTGGCAAAATCATGACGGTGTACGTTGACGGTTTGTTTTATAAAGGAAGTGGTATAGGCCGCTACTATGAATTTTTGGTTTCTGGCCTAAGCAAAAGGGGCATAAACATAGTAACAGCTGTACCTGAACGGCTCAAAGATAGCTTCCTAAAGCAGTTCAGTGCAAACTCCATAGTGGAGCCCATTTTTGTACCTTACGAAAAGTTTGCCTTAAAGAGCTTCACGTCACAGTCGAATCTTCTGAGGTCGCTGGAAAACAAAGTGGATTGGTTCTTGTATCCACATATAAACCTGCCTATGTTTGTCCCAAAAAACACCTTTGTCACTGTACATGATTTAATCCCATTAACAGCTTACTGGGATGGGTCCAAAGCAAAGGCGTCTTTTTTCCGGTCTCTGGTTAGCCGGGCTGTACGGAGAGCTTATCGCATCATTGCCGTTTCAGAAACAACCGAATCTCAACTCGTTACGATGTTCCCTCGATCAAAGGATAAAACGGTTGTGATTTATGAGAGTTACGAAGAGCGATTGGGTAGAATTGCCAGCACTTTAGACGAACGGTCAGTAGATGGCAGTTATTTTCTCTATGTGGGGAACCGAAAACGACACAAGAACCTAGGGAGAGTGATTGAAGCCTTATCAAAAATTGATGGCAAGAATATAAAGTTTGTCATAGCTGGTCAAAAAGATGGGGCAGTCCCGGACGAAATTGAAACACAGGTTAAGGATCTAAATTTGGGAAATAGCGTGTTGTTTTTTGTCAACCCTTCTGATGAAATCTTAGCGTCGCTTTACAAAGGTGCCCGATTTCTCATACAGCCTTCGTTGATAGAGGGTTTTGGTTTGCCACCTCTGGAGGCTCTTTCACTTGGCACACCTGTCTTGCTTTCAAACATACCAATTTTCCGAGAAATTTACGAGGGTGCTGCGGAATATTTTGATCCATTATCGGTGGAGGATATTGCTCAGAAGATCGTTAAATGGTGTGATGAAGATGCGGAACGGTTATTTCGTGCTGAAAGAGTAGCGCATGTACTGGCTAAGTTCAACCGTGAAAAGATACTAGATCAATATGTTGCCTTGCTGCGGGGATAGATATAGAGAAATGGACATTTATGAACCGCCACAAAATTACTTGATTTTTGGCTATTTGAGGTCAAACGAGAATGAGTGAAGATGCGAAGGTTGGTGTGGTGATAGTAAACTATAACGGTTTCGAATACGTAGTCGAATGTGTAAACAGCTTGATGCTGTCTACTTGGAATAACCTGGACATTATCGTTGTAGATAATGGTTCCTCTGACGGATCTGTTGGCAAACTTGGAGCCATGTTTGGTGATTCCATAATTTTAGTTGATAATGGAGTGAATCTTGGTTTCGCTGGCGGCAATAATGTCGGAATCCAATTAGCACTAGAACGTCAATGCGATTATGTCCTTTTGCTGAACAACGATACTGTAGTTGATAATTCCATGATAGAAAACTTAGTGAGGTGTTCTCAATTCAGTGGCGGTGCTGCTGTGGCTCCAAAGATCTACTACTACGATCAGCCGAACCTGATATGGTTTGCTGGAGGTGGCGTAAGTTGGATAAAAGGAATAGGCGTTCATTATGGATTGAATTGCCTGGATGATGGAAGCTTTGATGCTAATAAAGTTATCGATTTTGCAACGGGTTGTTGTGTCCTAGTACCTGCAGAGGTTTTTAGAAAAGTTGGTTTGATGAGTGAAGAGTACTTCCTCTATTTTGAGGACACCGATTTTTCTGTTAGGTTGAAACGGGCAGGTTTCAACATAGTGTACGAACCGTATGCAAAACTCTGGCACAAAGTGAGCGCGTCTACGGGTCGTGGTGAATCGAAGATGTCTATTTACTATGGAGATCGCAACAGACTTTATTTCAATCGAAAGTTTAACGATTGCTGTAAGATGCAATTTAGGTTCTATTATCTTGGTAGTCGTTGCTTAAAAGTGGTAATGTGGGCTATAAAAGGAGAATTTTGGAAAATAAGACTTTTACGTGAGGCTGTTAAAGATTTCATCTCAGGTAAAATGGGAATTAAGGATAATCTATGAGTTTGCTGCATTTTAGTCGAAACGTGTTAGCAGTGTTGACCATTTTCGGGAGGTGCTTTAATGAAGGGAGTAATTTTGGCAGGAGGTAGCGGAACAAGGCTTTATCCAACAACGAGGGTCATGAACAAGCATTTAATTCCCATCTATGACAAGCCCATGATCTACTACCCACTCTCCGTAGTGATGATGCTTGGTGTAAGGGACGTAGCCATCGTGGTTAACCCATCAGATGTAGAGAATTTTACAAGGCTTTTTGGACATGGAGAAAGATTGGGTATGCACATAGAGTATGTAGTGCAAGAGCAGCCCAAAGGACTTGCCGAAGGGCTCATCCTAACAGAAAATTTCATTGGTAATGACACAGTTTGCTACATGCTTGGAGATAACATCTT